>CALBNA010000221.1 GCA_937896205.1 uncultured Campylobacter sp.
GTTTGCACTGTGATAAAGCTTCCACTATCCAAACTGGTGCTTTTAGGCTAAATTCTTTGATATCAGTTGGGAGCTGATTTTGAGAGTGCACGCTATTAAACTCAGCCATCGCAGCCTTTGCAGCCTCCTCGCCGTGATACCTTGCTGTTATCTCGTAAGCAAGGTCCTCTTTTGCCTTTTTTGGATGATACTTGCCGTTTTTTACGTCGTTCATCAAATTTTCTATCTCGCCAAGGCTTTTTGTACTTAAAAGCTCGTACCAACGCCACATTAGCTCATCGCTTATACTAAGCGTTTTTGCGAACATATCATTTGCATTTTCGGTTACACCGATATAGTTTCCAAGACTTTTGCTCATCTTATTTACACCATCAAGCCCTTCAAGAAGAGGCATCATGATGACAGCTTGCTCTTTGCCAACATTATATGTCCGCTGTAAGGTTCTACCCATTAGAAGGTTAAATTTCTGATCCGTACCGCCCATCTCGATATCGCACTTCATCGCGACGCTATCGTAGCCCTGAAGGAGCGGATATAAAAATTCGCTAATTGAAATCGAGGCACCGCTTTTATATCTTTTTTCAAAATCATCGCGCTCAAGCATCCTAGCCACCGCAAAGGTGCTAGTTAGCTCCACGATACCCGCAGCCCCCAGCTCGTTTAGCCACTTAGAGTTAAACATTATCTTAGTTTTTTGCGGGTCTAGGATTTTAAAAACCTGCTCCTCGTAGGTTTTGGCGTTTGCCACCACGGTCTCGCGGTCTAGCTTTTTTCGCGTCTGACTTTTACCGCTTGGATCGCCGATTTGCCCCGTGAAATCGCCTATCAAAAACTGCACTATCGCTCCATGCTTTTGCAAAAGAGCCATCTTTTGAAGCACTACAGTGTGGCCCAGGTGTAGATCCGGAGCCGTCGGATCAAAACCTGCCTTAACGTAGAAATTTTCGCCCTTTTCGTAGTAGTTTTTTACTAAATTTTCGACGCGCTCCTCATCTATCATCTCGGCGACGCCTTTTTTTATATCACTCATTATTTTGTTCAAATTTTCGCCCATTTTCTCTCCTAAATTTATTAATGTCCGTATGCGTCGTCAAGCGACACGAAGTCGATGATCTTGTAGCGATCTCTTAGTCGCTCTTTTATCTCGTTCACGTTCAAATTTTCGCCAAGTTCGATCGTTAGCTCGAAAAAGTCCGCCGTCGCCTCTCTAGTTTCGGTGAGGCTGATAGTTACGAGATCGACTTGCATTTTCGCCATATACGTCAAAAACTCCGCAAGCGACCCGCGTCTGTTTTCTAGGCTTAATATGATCTTAAATCTATGAGGAGCGACCCGCGTCCATTTGACGAAAATCATCTCGTTTTTTTCTTCGGCTAGCTTCATAAACCGCTCGCAAAGCTTGTGGTGGACGGTGACGTGGTGATAGTTTCTAAATCCCACGATATCGTCGCCGCGCTTTGGATTGCAGCAATAATCAAACTCAATGCTATTTATCTTGTGGTTTGAGTAGATCACGATATTTTCAAATTTTTGCTTTTTGACGTTGTATTTATCCGTCATCGCGATGGCAAACGGACGGTCTCTTTTTACGTATTTTTTTAGCGCATTTACCACGTCTTGTAGATATACCGAATCAAACGCCGCTCTAAAAATTTTCTTGGTCAAATTTTCAGTCTCTAGCCACTGCTCGATAGTTTGAGAAGGCACGGCAAAGATACCGCTTAAAATTTCGATCGCGACCATGTTGTTTATATCTCTTATCTTTTGCTTGCAGTACGATCGGATCGTAGCTCTAGCCTTGCCCGTTTTTACGCTGCCTAGCCACGAGCAGCGGTATTTGGGCTCATCTCCGGTCACGATACTTACGATATCGCCGTTTTTTAACTCCGTTAGTAGCGGCACGCGCACGCGGTTTACGTAGGCTTCTTTGGCGTGCAAGCCTACGTGCGTGTGTATCTCGTAAGCGTAGTCAAGCGCCGTAGCGCCGCGCGGAAGCGTGAATATATCGCCCTTTGGCGAATAAACCGCGACATCCTCGACGTAGAGGCTGTCTTTTGCGTATTCGTAGAGCTCCTCGGGGTTTTCGCTCGCCTCCTCCATGCCGTTTTCTATACCGCTGATGTCGCTTAGCCAGTCAAGTTTTGGATTTAAAAAGCCGCCGCTTTTATATTTCCAGTGCGCTGCGACGCCGTACTCTGCGGTTTTATGCATATCAAAGGTGCGAATTTGAACCTCAAAGATGCTTTTGTTGTCAAATATCGTAGTGTGTATCGTTTGGTAGCCGTTTTGCTTCGGAAGCGCGACGTAGTCTTTGAAGCGCGAGATTAGAGGGTTAAAATTTATATGTAAATTTCCAAGCACCAAATAGCAATCCTGCGGCTCTTTAACCAGTACGCGCGCAGCTAGCAAGTCTAGCACCTCCTCGATCGAGATGCCTTTTCGCTGCATTTTTAAGTAAATTGAGTAGTGATGTTTGATGCGCTTTTGTATCTCAAAGTCGTTTTCGCTAAAGCCGTTTTTAAGTAAAATTTGAAAAATTTTGTCGGTAAACGCGTTTAGCTTTAGCACAAGCTGCTGTTTGTGCTCGGTTAGGTAGTCGTCGATTTTTTTGTACTCTTCTGGCAAAGCATACTTAAAGCTAAGATCCTCAAGCACGTTTTTGATCGACGAAATGCCTAGCCTATGCGCGATCGGAGCATAAACCATCAGAGTCTCTTCAGCGATTCGCTTTTGCTTTTCAGGACGCAAAGCTTGCAGAGTGAGCATGTTGTGCAGCCTATCACAAAGCTTTACCACGAGCACTCTCACGTCCTCGATAGATATTAGCAACATCTTGCGAAATGTCATCGCAGACGCCGCCAAACGCTCGTTTGACTCCGAGCTTGCGAGCTTGTCCTCTCTGATGGCTACGATTTTGGTTAGTCCCTCGACCAGCTTTGCGACCTCTTCGCCAAAGTCCTCTCGCACGCTCTCTATCGATCTATCCGTATCCTCGACCACATCGTGAAGCAAGGCGGCGATAATCATATCCTCGTCTCCACCCATGTGTGCCACGATGCAGGACACTAGGATAGGGTGTATAGCATACGGTTCGCCGCTTTTTCTAAATTGCCCCGCATGTGAGATGACGCAGCACTCGATCGCGCGCTCTAAATTCGGCGTAAAATTTATCAGCTCGCTAAGTAGCTGCCTCGCCTGGGCGACGTCCTTGCAAGCGGTTATATCGTCGATTAATTGTTCTAGTAAAAATCCGCTATTTAGCTGCTTCAACTATGCCCTCTAAAGCTATCTTGCCCTCGGCTATCTCGCGTAGGGCGATATCGGCAAATTTCATCTTAGTAACGTCGATATCAAGCAAGCTTTTTGCTCCGCCTGCTAGCGCCTCGGCTCTTTTAGCTACGACTAGAGCTAGCTTATATCTATCGTCTCCGACTAGTTTTAGAGCCTTTGCCGCTACTTCTTCAGATCTCATTTATTCTCCTTAAATTTAATTTCTCACGATAGAGCAAAACGCGCTCTCGTCGCCTTGTATGATTTTGAGCAAATTTCCGTCTTTAAACATATTGCACACCAAAATCGGTAGCGAATTATCCTTAGCTAGCGCAATTGCCGTATCGTCCATCACTTTGATATCATCACTCATAGCAAGCTCGTAGTTTAGCTCTTTTAGCAACGTCGCATTTTCAAATTTATGCGGGTCTTTGTCGTAAACGCCGTCCACTTTCGTAGCCTTGATTATCATATCTGAATCTATCTCGATAGCACGTAAAGTAGCCGCCGTATCAGTGGTGAAAAATGGATTTCCCGTGCCTGCAGCAAAGATCACGACACGACCTTTTTCAAGGTGTCTGTTCGCGCGTCCGACGATAAAAGTTTCACAGATAGCTTCCATCTTTATCGCGCTTTGTACGCGCACGTCTAGGCCTACGCTCTCTAGCGCTTCTCTCATCGCGATAGAGTTTATCACGGTAGCTAGCATGCCCATGTGATCGCCGCTGGTACGCTTTATGATGCCGTCTCTAGCCGCGCTCACGCCGCGTATGATGTTGCCTCCGCCGATAACGATGCCCACCTGTATGCCGTTTTCGACTAGTTCTTTGATCTGTTTTGCGATAAATTTAAGCACAGCGTTATCTATACCAAAGCCGCTGTCGCCAGCTAGCGCCTCGCCTGAAAATTTAACTAAAATTCGCTTTTTTCGCTCCATTTTTCATCTCCTTAAATTTTCGGATTTTAGCTAAATTTGCTTTAAATTTTGCTAATCTCGGCACGCGAGTGCTATTTTAGGCTGATTAGCTCTAGGGGGTCTATGTGGTAGTTTTTTTGCGTAACTTCAAAGGTTAGATCACGCTGCACGCGGCCGATTACGTAGCCTTTTTGCACTTTTGCGCCTACTTTTACGGTAGGAGCGATCTGGCTAAGGTGCGCGTAGATCGTATGGATGCCGTTTGGATTTTCGATGATGACTACTTTATCTAGCATCGCGGTTTCTTTGGCAAAGACCACCTTGCCGTTAAATACGCTCTTTACCTTTGCGTCGGCTGAATTTGCGCTTAGCACGACCGATTCGTTAAAAATTTTGATGTTATAGATGGGGTCTACGTAGTTGCCGAATTTTTGCTTAACCGTAAAACCGTCAAGCGGCGCGATCGTCTTTTCACCGCTATATTTTTTAACAAGACTCGTTTGATAGCTTGAGCCAAACTGTTTTACATCGCCATCAGACGCGCTCGCGGCAGCCTCGCCTTTTTTATTTTTATTATTTTTTTGAGCTTTGGCTTCGGCCGCTTTTTGCGCGGCTAGGGCTTTTTTAGCCTCCTCGCTCTCTCTTTTTGCGACGATTTTTAGCTCTTCTAGCGTCTTTCTGATCTCATCTTGTTGGGCTTGTAGGCGCGAGAGTTGCTTTTGATAAATTTCCTTATCCCGCTTTAAATTTGCCAGCGTTTTCATCTGCTTATCTTGCAGGGAAACGAGCTCGGCTTGCTTAAATTTAAAGGTTTTTAAATTTGACTTTATCCCGTCGATCTTGTCGTTTTGAGTTTTTATCAAATTTTGCGTGCTTTCATACTGCTTGGCTAGCTCGTTAAAATCATCTTTTAGCACCGAGTTTAGCTTGCTTAAAATCTCGGTTGCGATGATGCTATCCACGCCCTCCTCGTACTCTTTCGGCATTATGAGATCGAAAGAAAACTCGTCCGAGATGATGCGCACGATGCTTTTTTGGATGTCTTTTTGGCTTTGCGTGAGGTCTTTGTTTTGCTTTACTAGCTCGTCAAGCTCGCCGCTAGCGCTTTTTGCGCTGTTTTCCAGCTGCGCTATTTGCAAAATGAGCTCTTTCATCTTGTCGTCGGTTTGCTTGACGCTTTTTTCGCCGTCGAGTATGTCGTCGGCCAGGTCGTCGAGCTTTTTGTTTAGCTGCTTTTCAAGCTCTTTTGAGGACTCGAGATAGGTCGTTTGATTTTTTATCTTTTCGCCCGTGCTTGCGTTTAAGCAAATCATGGCGGCCAGCAAAACGTAAATTTTTCTCATATCGCCGTTGCTTTTCTGGTTACGAGATAAACGGCTAAAAAACTAATCGCAAGCGAAACGCCCAGCAGTACTCCGCCCTCGTAAAACAGATCAATCGCCGGCAAATTGATATTTAGGTCGGTAGCGACTTCCTTAACGGGCTGCAAATCCGGCAAGATAATGTAAAAAACCGCCACCAAAACGGTCGCTATAAACGAATCAAACAACGCGTTTTTGTATAACGCGCCAGATTTTAGCCACGACGGAGCTCCCAGCAGCGTCATTATCTCGATGCGTTCCTTGTGCTCGTATAGCCAAATTCGCATCTGTTTTGCGATGAGCATAAGCCCGATTAACCCGATTAGCCCCGAAAATATCGCCGAAATATTTTTAATCAGCTGCATGATTTTATAAATTTTATCATGCGTTTTTGAAAAGGTCTCAACCCTGCTTACGCCGTTAATCTTTGAAATTTTATCCTTTATCTCTTGCATATATTGGGTGCTTGGAAAGGCATTTAGCTTTAGCGAGTAAAATTTAGGCAAAGCGTTTTGCAAAACGGCGATATTTTTTGATGAAATATCTTTAGAGAGCTTCTCTAGTACGGGCTTTGAACTAAGCGGTTCAAGAGATTCAAACGTATGAACGAGCGGCTTTACGTCGGTAGCGTTTAGCTCGTTTTGACTTACGATGATAATGTTATAGTCTTTGTTCATCACGGACTCGTACTCGTCCACCACTCGCCCGACTAGCAATATAAACTGAATGCCCACGAGTAACGCCATAAGCGGAATTATAGTGCTTAAGTGGTTTTTAAAGAATTTCATATAGGCGTCCATTTTCTATAGCAAGATGTCTATAGGGTACTCTTAACGAGCTTGGGACTTTGTGCGTGACGACCACGATGCAGGTACCCAAAAACTCTTTCGCCGAGCGCAAAAGCCCCCAGATAACATCGCTTGAGTATTCATCGAGGCTACCCGTCGGCTCGTCGCAAAGTAGCAAATTTGGATTATGTGCGAGCGCCCTAGCCATCGCGGCTCGCTGCTGTTCGCCGCCGCTTAGCTCGTTTGGATACTTGTGCGCTCTGTGGAGCAAATTTACGTGCTTTAAGAGCTTGGTCGCCTGATTTTTGCAAACGTTAGCGCTAAGACCTTTTATCATCAGCGGCAGCATCACGTTTTTTTCGATATTCCATTCACTTATCAGGCGGTAGTTTTGAAAAACTACGCCGATGCGCTGCCTTAGTTTATCTAGATTTTGCCCGCTTAAATTCATCATATCGGTTAGGCAGACGTTTAGCGAACCAGCACTTGGCTTTATCTCGCCGTAAAAAGATTTTAAAAGCGTCGATTTGCCGCTGCCGCTTTGCCCGGTGATAAAAACGAAATCATTGGCGTAAATGTCGAATTTCGCGTCCGTTATGAGCTTTTCGCAGCCCTCGTATCCTAGGCAAAGCCCGCTTGCGCTAATTATTTTTTGCATCCGCCAAATACTCCTTCAACGCAAGATGTGCCTTTAAATTTTCAGCCGTAACGAGCGGCTTTTTTATAAAATATTCCGCGCCTTTTTCGCCGAGCAAAACATAACAGTGCTCGGGCGCGTTAAATGCGCCAAACGCCGCGCGAATCAAAATTTCGCCGTCTTTTTCGTACTTTTCCTCCAAATGCAAGAAAAAATCATCCTCTTTTATCGTTTGGTTGCTAAATTTAGCCGCGACCTTGCTCGCGTCGTAGCCGTTTTCAAATTTTAGCTCGCCTTGTTCAGCTCTTGGTTCGCTTTGCTTTTCGCAGGTAAAGATAACGTCGTAAATATCTTTTTGATGCCTTTTCCAGCGATCTTCATATTTGCTGCTTACTTTTAGGTCGCGGTTTTTATAAATTTGAACGTCGGCATCGCTTAGATCTAAAATTTGAGCCAAAGTAAAGTCTGCATACTCGCGGCTATCGGTTCGCAGCTCAAATTTGCCGCCCGCTTTTAGCGTTCGTTCGCACTCCAGGGCAAATTTGGCCGACGCCACGCGCCTATGAGGAGCGTCATCCCAAGGCACCGGAAAATGAAGGAAAATTTTATCGATAAAATTTGACTCCACAAGCGATAAAAGTAGCCTCGCGTCGCAGTTTACGAGCATGACGTTGTTTAGATTTTTAGCTTTAGCCAGCTTTGCAACCTGCTCGAGCGAGGGCTTGTAAACCTCGATGCCGATAACTAGGGTATTTTGGTTATTTTCCGCCTGAAATAGCAAGTGTCTGCCTGAGCCGAATCCGATCTCAATAAATTTACTTTCAAATTCGCTCTGTTTTAAATTTTCCAGCAGCTCGCTCACATCAAAGATCGCCGAGTCTTTTTGCGTGAGGCGCGTGTTTTTTACCGCGATGGCTTCACTTAAAATTTGATCGCAGTAAAGCTCTTTAAATTTAACCAAAGCATTTTGCAAAAGCCCTATTTTAGCAGGCTTTGTTAGCTTTTCGCCTTTTACGACCCAGCCCCCTTCGCGCTTTTTTAGCGTGATAAAAAACTCCTCACTAGAGCTTTTTGTATAAACGAGGCTAACGCCTTGCCTGCCGCGAGCCTCCCACAAAAAGCTTATCTCGCCGCACTCTTTTGGAGTAAAATTTACGTTTTTAGCTATAAAATTGGGCATTATTCGACGGCTATCTCTGCTTTTTGAGAAGCGTCGGAGCTAATGCCGTATTCATCTACGGCGATAACTTTGTAGCTATATTTTTGCCCGTAAGCAACGCTATTATCGACAAATTCATTGCCGCTTATATTTGTAAATTTCTGCTCGCTTCCGCCGCCGTCTCTTATAACGGTAAAGCTTCTAGCCTTATCAGAGGCGTTCCACGTGAGCTTAACCGCCGTGCTGTCGGCCACGATAGATGATACGACCGGTGCGTCGATAGCTCCTAGCGTCATACCGATGATAGGTTCGCTAGGCTTTTTAGACTCTAAACCGTCTTTATCGACGATGGTGATTTTATAGTACCTAGTCGCGCCGTTTTCGTTTATGAGATCCTCGTAGCTATTAGACGTGGTTTTGACGAGATAGGTGTAAGGCATAAATTTGCTTGACGCGCTGTAAATTTTATAGTAGCCAAAATCGTCGCTAGCCACGCTGTCCCACGTCAAGATAATCTTTTTAGGCACGTCTTGAGTAGCCTGCGCGTTTACGACCTCGCTTGGCAGCTGCTTTGTCGTGGAGTCCACGATCTCACTAGGTTTTGAGATCGTTCCGCTAGTAGTTTTTACGAAAACTCTATATTTGTAGCTTCTGCCAGATTTGACGTCATCATCGATATATTCGGCGTTTAGTCTGCCTTTTACCTCGGCGATTTGTCTCCAGTTTTCTTTATTTATATCGGCTTTTTCGACGACGTAAGACGCTACGCGAAGATCCGGATGCGGTCTCCAGATGAGTTTCACGCGCTCTGGTAAATTCGTAAGCGCTCTAACAAAAGGCACGGAGTCCATGAGGGCCTTGGTTGTGGCGCTAACCATCATACCAGGGCCTGAAATTTGCTTGCTCGCGTTGTACGTTCTCATCTCGTAGGTATATGTCGTCTCGGGAGCCAAATTTGCATCCACGTAGTGGCTGGCAAAGCGGTCTTTTATGTCGGCTACAACCTTCATTTTGCCGTTATTTTCGTTTGGATTTGAGCGGTATAGATAGTAGCCCGCGACGTTTGATGTCGGAGTCGGCGTCCACTCAAAGCCCACTTCGGTCATATCGCTGATGGTTTTTAGGCTCTGGACGGTCGGCAAATTTGCATTTACTTGCGCAGGCCCGCTAGAGGATACGCATCCACTCATCACAATGGCTAAAGAGCTCGCTAAGCCCCATAAAATCAATCTTTTCATCTATATTCTCCTTGCTAAATTTGCTAAGTAAAATTTCACTAAAATCATCCCAAATAGGCGCGACGAAGCTCATTTGTTCGCCCATGCGCGGATGCGTGAAATACAGCCCGTAGGCGTGAAGCATTACTCGGCCGATTTTATCCTTTTCGCTCTTAAAACCGTATAAAGCATCGCCCAAAATATGGCGGTTTAGGCTAGCTAGATGCACTCTGATCTGATGAGTCCTACCTGTAAAAAGCTTTGCCGCGATCAAATTTATGCCTGCGTTTTTACCCTGCACGGGGCCGTCAAATTCGCTAAAAAGCAAATTCGCAAAGGCGCTTTTTGCCGCGCGGCCGCTTGAAACTATCGCCTTTTTTAGGCGGTTAGCGGGATTTCGTCCGATAGCTCGCTCGACGATGCAGTTTTGCTTGAGCGGCAGATCGGTTAGCGCTAGATAAATGCGCCCCATGCTTTTGTCGCTTAGCTGGCTTGAGAGCGCGGCGTGAGCGGCGTTATTTTTAGCTACGACGATAGCTCCGCTAGTGCCTTTATCTAGCCTATGCACGATACCCGCTCTGCTTTGTCCGCTTAAATTTGATAGCAAAAATCCCTTTGCCCCGAGCCAGTCCACAAGAGTGGGCTCTTTGACGCTAGGAGCGGGATGCACGACTAAATTTGCCGGTTTATTTAGCACGAGCAAATCCTCGTCCTCGTAAATGATCGGCACTTCAAATTTTGCTTCAAATTTAGCCGTATCAGGCTCGTTTTGCTCAAATTTAACCCTCAAAACGTCGCCCAAATTTAGCTTAGCTGATGGCTTATTTAGCGGCTTGCCGTTTAAGCTAACCAGCCCGCTTTTTATCAAATTTAGCGCTTGATTTCTAGCGACGTTTAGCTCAGCGGCCAAAAACGCATCCGCCCTCGCCTGCGTATCATCTAAAATTTTGATCTCTTTTTCCGTCATTTTTAGATTTGTTTCCTTTAAAATGCTATAATCGCTAAAAAAAGGCAAATTTTTGATAAGACTCGATAGGCGAATTTTAACCCATTTTGACTTCGTTCAGCCGTTTTTGATACTTCCTATTATTATTTTATCATACATTTTGGTTTCTGAGGCAAATTCTATCCTAGCGGGCAAGCAGCTTGTGTATTTCGGAGTCGGTCTAGCATTGTTTTTGTTTTTCTTTTTGCTCCCTATTCGCAAGATCGCCTGGCTCATACCACTATTTTACTGGATTTGTATTGTTTTACTCATTAGCGTAGATTTGTTCGGTACGAGCAAACTGGGCGCAAAAAGATGGCTCGAGTTTCCATTTATCCACTTTACGCTTCAGCCCTCAGAGATCATGAAACCGGCGCTTCTTTTGATGCTAGGCTACCTCATTAAACAACGCCCGCCAGAGGAAAACGGCTACGGTCTTAAGGACTTTTTACGCCTTAGCCTTTATATCCTTTTGCCTTTCGTCCTGATTTTAAAAGAACCCGATCTAGGCACTGCACTGATACTACTCATCGTGGGCTATGCCGTACTTTTTATCATCGGTGTAAATAAAAAAATTTGGGTCGTAATATTTGCCGGGGTTTTGCTCTCTGCGCCTGTGATCTACGAAAATTTACACGATTATCAAAAAAAGCGTATTACCGATTTTTTAAGCGAAGAGTCCAACTATCACGTGCGCCAGAGTATCATCGCTATCGGTAGCGGCGGACTAAAGGGCAAGCCAAAAGACGAAGCTACGCAGACGCACTTTAAATTTTTGCCGATTTCTACTAGCGATTTTATTTTTGCATACACGATCGAGCGATATGGATTTTACGGGGGGCTCGCGCTACTTAGCTTTTACGGCGCGCTGATAGCTCATCTGCTCAGCTTAAACTACGGGCTAAAGGATGACTATTTCACGCAAACGATGGCGTCGGGGATCGGGGTGCTTATTTTTATTTACGTGAGTATAAATATCATGATGACGATCGGTTTTGCGCCTGTGGTGGGCATTCCGCTGCCGTTTTACAGTTACGGCGGCAGTAGCTTCGTTACTTTTATGTGCCTTTTTGGGATTTTGCAAAATTTGCTCGCGTTTAGATTTGATCCGACGTATAGGTTGGTTAAATTTAAAATTTAGCCATCAAATTTGTTCTTA
>CALBNA010000222.1 GCA_937896205.1 uncultured Campylobacter sp.
CCTCTTCGTCGGCAGCGTCAGATGTGTATAAGAGACAGAATTTAAACGTTCCGGTTTTTTGCCGCGAAAATTTGAGCTTTTTTACGCGAAACTCAAAACTAATCGTAAGCGGAAATTTGGATGAAATTTTGAGCGTAAAGCAAGATATAATCACGCCTTTGAGGTTTGAAAGCTCGCTTTTTAAACTCGCCGCAAAAGATAAAAAAACCGTCGTTTTGCCAGAAAGCGAAGACGAGCGGATACTAAGGGCGAGCGAAATTTTACTAAAAAGCGGCGCGGTAAATTTGATCCTTTTGGGCGACGAAAACGCAGTCAGATTTGACGCGGAAAAACTAGGCGTAAATTTAAACGGCGCGAGATTTATAAATTTAGAAAAAAACGAGTACGCAGATCGCCTAACCGCCGCGCTTTTTGAAGCTCGCAAAAGCAAGGGCGTAAGCCTAGAACAAGCCCGCGAGCTCGTGCGAGATAGGACGTATTTTGCTACGATGATGGTACAAGAAGGACTAGCCCACGCCATGGTGAGCGGCGCAAACACGACCACGGCGCACACTATCCGCCCTGCGCTTCAGATCATCAAAACGCGCCCTGATAGCCCGCTAGTTTCAAGCTCGTTTATAATGTGCTTTGCAGAGGAGATCCTGATCTACGCCGACTGCGCGATAAATCCAAACCCGGACGCCAAACAACTAGCCCAAATCGCCCTAGCCTCGGCGGATACGGCGCGCGCGTTCGGACTGGAGCCGCGAGTAGCGATGCTAAGCTACTCTAGCGGAGATAGCGGCAGCGGTGCGGATATAGACCTGGTTAGGAGCGCCGGCGAGATAGCGCGAGAGCTAGACCACGCCCTAAAAATCGAAGCTCCCGTGCAGTACGACGCAGCCGTAGATCCTGCCGTAGCGCGCAAAAAGCTGCCAAACAGCGACGTAGCAGGCCGCGCGAACGTTTTTGTATTTCCAAATTTAAACGCGGGCAATATCGGCTATAAAATCGCGCAACGAAGCGCAAACTGCGTCGCCGTCGGACCGATCTTGCAAGGTCTAAAAAAACCGGTAAACGACCTAAGTCGCGGATGCGGCGTGGGAGACGTCGTAAATACGGTTCTAATAAGCGCGATACAAGCCGCAAACGAAGGAGGAAAATAGTGAAAATTTTGGTTTTAAACTCAGGCAGCTCGTCGGTTAAATTTCAGCTTTTTGATATGGCGGATAACCGCGTCATCGCTAGCGGCCTAGTCGAAAAGATCGGCGAAACGAGCTCCTATGCCAAGCTAAAAGACGTTAGCGCGGATAAAATTTACGAGGAGCGCGCGCCGCTAAAAGACCACCACGAGGGGCTTGAGGCGATGAGGCGGCTGTTTGCTAGCTCAAATATCTTGCATGATTTTAGCGAGCTAGACGGTATCGGACACCGCATCGTGCACGGCGGCGAGAGCTTTAGCGACTCGGCTTTAGTTACGCCTGACGTGATCGCTAAAATCGAGCAAAACTCCGTCCTAGCGCCCCTTCACAACCCCGGCCACCTAGCGGGCATAAGAAATGCTATGCAAGAAACGGACAAAAACGGAAGCGGGAAAAAGGTGCCTCACGTCGTAGTTTTTGATACCGTATTTCATCAAACTATCCCCGAGTACGCCTACCGTTACGCTCTGCCATTTGATCTTTGCAAGAGGCTGCACATCCGCAGATACGGCTTTCACGGCACTTCGCACCACTACGTGACCAAAAAAGCCGCCGAGTATCTAGGCGTGCCGTACGAGAAATTTAACGCTATCTCGCTACATCTTGGCAACGGAGCCTCCGCCTGTGCCGTGCAAGGGGGCAAAAGCGTCGATACCTCGATGGGCTTAAGTCCGCTAGAAGGCCTGATAATGGGCACTAGAAGCGGCGATATGGATCCTGCGGTGCTTACTTATCTTTTAAATTTAGGAGAGCTCACGGCTGAGGGCATAGACGCATTTTTAAACAAAAAAAGCGGACTGCTAGGCATCTGCGGCTCAAACGACATGCGCGAAGTGGTCGTCAAGATGCAAGGTGGCGACGAGCGCGCGCATCTAGCATTTGAGATGTTTTGCTACCGTATCAAAAAGTATATCGGCGCGTATTACGCGGTTTTGGGCCGAGTGGATGCGGTCGTTTTCACCGGCGGCATCGGCGAAAACGCCCCGTATAGCCGCGAGAAAATCTGCAACGACCTCACGCACATGGGTATAAAGATCGATCACGAGCTAAATTTTGCCGCAAGCGGCGGCATACGAGATCTCAGCGCCCCTGATGCGGCGGTAAAAACTCTCGTCGTGCCTACTAACGCTGTCTCTTATACACATCTCCGAGCCCACGAGACCGTACTAGATCTCGT
>CALBNA010000223.1 GCA_937896205.1 uncultured Campylobacter sp.
CGCTTTCTCCAGCTTGCTGCCCGCCTCCTCGCCGTAAAGGACGAAGTCCGTTTTCTTACTCACCGAGCCGCTTACTTTCGCGCCGTTTGCTTCCAAAACCCTTTTAAATTCATCCCTGCCCTTGCTAAGCGTGCCCGTTATCACGAACGTTTTGCCGCTTATCGCGCTTTGCTTCGTCTCAAAACTCTGCGCTTGCGGGCTTACGAAACGCAAAATTTCGTCCAAATTTTGCCTATTTACCTGCATAAACTCAGCGTAACTCTCCGCCATCGCCTCGCCGAAGCCTTCGATCGCGGCGACCTCGCCAAAGCTTAGCTCGCGCCAGTTTTGCGGGTAAATTTGCGCTATCTTTTTAGCCGCAACCTCGCCGATGTGCTCGATACCCAGGCTCGCTATAAAGCTGTGCAGTGCGGGTGTGCGGCTAGCCTCGATGGCGCCGAGTAAATTTGCGATCTTTTTATCCTTAAAGCCCTCTAGTCGCGCCAAATCCTGCGCCGTAAGCTCGTAGATGTCGGCGATCTTGGCGACCAAACCCGCTTCAAAAAGCTGATTTACGATCGCATCGCCAAGACCGTCGATATTTAGGCACTTTTTGCTCGCAAAATGTATGAGCGAATTTATCACGCGAGCCTTGCATTCGAGGTTTTGACACTTAATAAAAACGCCCTCGTCTAGCAGCATCGACCCGCACACGGGGCACTCGTGCGGCCGCTCTATCGGAGTCTGCGAGCCGTCTCTGCGCTGTTTAAAAACGCCCGTGATCTTTGGTATCACGTCGCCCGAGCGGATAATGCTGATAAAATCGCCCTTTTGCACGCCTAGGCGCTCGATCTCGTCGAAGTTATGCAGCGTGGCGGACTTTACGATCGCGCCGTCGATATTTACGGGCTCAAGCACGCCCACAGGAGTCACGACGCCGCTGCGTCCAACCTGAAACGCCACGTCAAGCAGCCGCGTGGTTTTTTCGATCGCGGGGAATTTATACGCTACCATAAATTTTGGAAATTTCTCTGTGTAGCCAAGCTCCTCGCTAGCTGCGATACTCTGCACGCGCACCACGAGGCCGTCCATCATAAAAGGCTTGCTATCGCGCTGTGCTACAAGCTCTTTATACGCATCCTCGATCTGCTCTGCAGTGCGACAAATTTTAAAAAACTCCTCTCGCTCAAAGTCCTGCGAATAGATAAAATCCATCATCTGCGAGTAGGTTTCAAGGCCCAAATTTTGCTCGCCGTAGCCCCAAGGCTTAAACCTCAGCCTGCGCGATGCCGTCACGGCGCTATCTAGCTGGCGCAGACTACCCGCGGCCGCATTTCTAGGATTTGATAGCTGAGGCTCGCCCCTTTGCGCGCGGGCGAAATTTATCTCGTCAAAGTCGTTTTTAGCGATCACGACCTCGCCGCGGATCTCGATCCTGCCGTTATAGGCTATTTTCAGCGGGATGTTTTTGATGACTTTTGCATTGTTCGTGACGTCCTCGCCGATCACGCCGTCGCCGCGCGTGATAGCTCGCACTAGAGCGCCGTTTTCGTAGAGTAAATTTAAGCTAGCGCCGTCAAATTTAGGCTGAAGTGCGAACTCCAGCCCCTCTTTGTCGCCGCGCTTTAGCCACGCTAGCAACTCGTCAAAACTAAAAATATCCTCCATCGACCACATACGAGCGCCGTGGCGAGCTTTGATAAAGCCCTCGCTAACCTCGCCGCCTACGCGTTTCGTCGGGCTAAACATCGAGATATCGCCGGGATTTGCTCTCTCAAATTCCAGCACTTTATGATAAAGCTTGTCGTACTCCTCGTCGGTGGCTATGGGCGCGTCGTCGGTGTAGTAGGCCTTTGCCCACGCATTTAGCGTATCTACGGCCTCTAAATACTCTTTTTTATCCATTTTTCCTCGTTAAATTTGCTTTGCTTACCATGCCGCGATCTTTCTCATCGCGTTTTCCAGCCTAAATATCTGCGCATGCTCGGCCACGTCGTGCGTGCGGATGATCTGAGCGCCGTTTCTAAAGGCCTCAAGATGCAGATAAAGGCTACCGGGCAAGCGGTCTTTTATCTCGCTAGGACTATAAAAATTTATAACCGATTTGCGACTAGCGCCAGCTAAAAGTGGCAGTCCAAAGCGTAAAAAATGCTCCAAATTTTTTATCAAAATCATATTTTGCTCCGCCGTCTTGCCAAAGCCGATACCCACGTCTAGCACGATATCGCGGCACCCAAGATCCTGCGCTGCGGCGATCTTAGCCTCGAAAAATGCGTCTATCTCGCCTAGTAAATCCTCGTAATGCGGGTTATCCTGCATATTTTCGGGACTATTTTGCATATGCATGAGGCAGTAGGTAGCGCCGTAGCGAGCTGCCAGAGCGCAGAGGCTAACGTCGCCCGTGATATCGTTTATCATCTTAAAGCCGTGATTTAGCGCGTACTCTAGGCAGTATGGATCAAAGCTATCCAGGCTAAATATCGCCTTTTCATGCAAATTTAGGCGGTAAATTTCGGCAACTATCTTTTCAAGCCTGGCAAACTCAACCTCGCGTCCGACGTATTTGCTGCCGGGCCTGGAGCTAACCGCGCCCACGTCGATATACTCCGCACCCTGCTCGATCATCTCTTCGATGCGCGCTATGCCGCTTTTTTCGTTCACGCGGCTTGCAGCGTTAAAGCTATCTTCATTTACGTTTACGACGCCCATTATCTGCGCACGCTGCGGTTTTTTAAACGGAGATTTTAAAAATTTAGCCAAATTTTTTAGTCCGAAATCCTGAGCGGCCTCTTTTTTAGCAAGCGCAAGAGCTTGCGCATCGGTAGCTATTAAAAG
>CALBNA010000224.1 GCA_937896205.1 uncultured Campylobacter sp.
AATTACAACTATCTTTAAAAAGGAGAATAAAATGGGAAAATACGTAGAACTAACGACTGCGAATTTCGACGTCGCTAAAGAGGGCGTCGCGCTAGTAGATTTTTGGGCGCCTTGGTGCGGACCTTGCCGTATGCTTGCTCCGGTTATCGACGAGCTAGCTGAGGAGTTTGAGGGCAAAGCTAAAATTTGCAAAGTAAACACTGATGAAGTGCAAGACCTAGCCGTAGAATTTGGCATCCGCTCGATCCCTACGCTTCTATTTTTTAAAAATGGCGAAGTCGTAGAACAAATGGTTGGCGCACAATCAAAACAAGCTATCGCCGATAAGATAAATTCGCTTCTTTAATGGTTTTTAGACGAGGAGGAAGCCTGCTTCCTCTCACCTCCGTTTTTGCGTCTTTTATCGGTGCAGCGCTGGTAGCAGGCGTATTTGCTTACAATAATTACAGATTTTCGCAGTATAAATTCGTAAATTTTAGCGAGCTAGTTTTTTACGAGCAGGCTCAGATTTTCGCACCGCAAGACGACAAATTTTTACTCGTGGTTTTTAGCTCCAACCAATCAAACTGGAGAGAAATTTTAAAAACTTCGACTAAGGATTTAAAAATCGTCGCCGTGGACTTGCTCCAAAAACGCGCTCCTAGCGAGGGAAATATAAATTTCGTCGCATCGGATATAAATACGATTTTAAAGCTGATGCATGTCCTAAATATCACGTCTTTGCCCGCTAGCGTGGAGCTAAAGGCGCAAAAGGGCGGCATTTATAAGCAAGATTCGAAAATAAATAAAATTTAAAAGGAAGAAATATGTTAGATTTAGCAATCATCGGAGGCGGTCCTGCTGGACTTAGCGCGGGCCTTTACGCCACTCGCGGCGGACTCAAAAACGTCGTAATGTTTGAAAAAGGCATGCCGGGCGGCCAGATCACGGGCAGCTCTGAGATAGAAAACTATCCCGGCCAAAAGGCTCCCGGCGAGAGCGGCATAGACTTCATGAGCACGTGGGTCGCACAGTGCACGCATTTTGGCCTAAAGCACGAGATGGCGGGCGTCGAGCGTGTGGTAAAAAACGCCGACGGCAGCTTCACAGTCAAGCTTGAGGGCGGCAAAGAAGAGCACGCCAAAGCAGTCATCGTAGCCACCGGCTCCACTCCGCGCCGCGCAGGCTTTGCGGGCGAGGACGAGTTTTTCGGCAGAGGCGTGAGCACCTGCGCGACTTGCGACGGATTTTTCTATAAAAACAAAGAAGTCGCGGTTCTAGGCGGCGGCGACACGGCGATCGAGGAGGCCCTATATCTAGCCAACATCTGCTCGCGCGTCTACATCATCCACCGCAGAGACGAGTTTCGCGCAGCGCCCGTCACGCTAGAAAAGGCTCGCGCTAACGACAAAATCGAGTTCATCACTAGCGCCACGATAAAGCAAGCTTACGGCGACAAGGCAGGCCTTGCGAGTCTAATCATAAACACAAAAGAGGGCGAGCGCGATCTAAAAGTACCTGGCGTTTTCGTATTCGTCGGGCTTAACGTAAACAACGACGTTCTCCGTCAAGAAAACGGCGAGTTTTTGTGCGATATGGAGGCAGGCGGCCAGGTTAGCGTCGATCTAAAAATGCAAACTAGCGTGCCTGGACTATTTGCCGCGGGCGATATCAGAAAAGACGCGCCAAAACAAGTCA
>CALBNA010000225.1 GCA_937896205.1 uncultured Campylobacter sp.
ATTTTATCTTTTGTCGGCTCAAATTTCAGTTTTTAGCGCGCCAACTCGGGCTGTCGGCAAACTAATATTTTTAAAAATTATACGACGTCGAATGCTTTAGCAGAGCTATTTTTGAGACAAATTTTACCTCTAGCTTTAAAATATCGCGAATTTATCTCGCGTCAAATTTGGCCTTAAAAACTGCAATCCTGAAAACGCGAAATTTAAGCCTCGCTAGAGCTTGGCGTCAAATTTAACTAAATCAAATTTAGCGTTTTGCCGTGCGGGTCTGGGAGGGTCAAATTTGCAAATTTATCCGCAAGATGCTTTTGGCGTAAGCAAAGCGGATAAACGATTACGCACCCAAAATCAAGCAAAACCATACGACAAAGGCCGCAACCGCGCAAATTTAGTCCGCCACGCCCATCATCACGCTTGAGTATTCGCCCTGTTTGACGTCCGTTTTTTCGGGCTTTTTAACCGTCACCCTATCTTCGGCCAGTCCCGCCTGCGCTAGAGCTGCCTTGATAGCCTGAGCTCTTGCGTTAGCGAGTTCCAGCAGCTGCTCTTTTTTTATCTCGATACCCTTTAACGCAGCTTCTCTCAGCGCCTTTTCGTCGGTACTTTTTTCTTTTGGAGCTAGCGATGCGAGCGCTCCTGCGTAGTCTTTACCGGTTTGATTCATCGTTTGGCTTATTTTTTCGTTTAGTTTCACATTTTTTAGAGCCGTTATGTCCACGTCCGAGTAAGCAGGCGTGATGCTTAGTTTCATCTTAGGCTTTGCCGTCGTTAGCTTGATAAAGTCGGCTATTTTAGCCTGCTCGGATACGATGAGCTCGGCATTTGCAGGCATAAAGTCAATAGTGTTTAGATCCTTGCTACTTAGCCCTAGCATATTACCCAAAAATCTAAACGGGGCCAGCGTGATGTCTGCAAACAGCTTCTTTACAGCTTCCCAGACGATGCCGCCGTATTTAAAATCAGGGTCGTTTAGATCACCCTCCACCGGCAAGTCGATGTTTATCTGGTTGTTTTGATCGCTCAGGATCGAGATGGCAAGTGATAGAGGTAGGTTTACCGCGTCTTTAGACTCGACCTTTTCGCCAAGCGTGAGAGTATCTAGATTTACGACGTTGCTACCGTTTAGCTTAGAGTCCTTAACATCGTAGTTTAGTGTCAAATTTAACTTGCCTTTTTCTATCTTGTAGCCCAAAAACTGTCCGCTATAAGGCGTCACATCGACTAGGTCGATATCTTTAAAGCTAAATTTGACTTCCGTACTCTTTTTAGGATCATACGGCAGTAGCTTGAGCCCGATCTTGCTAAAGCCGCTCTTGCCGACTACGCCCTCAAACGTACCCATCGTCGGGCGAGTGCTGTCGATATCCATCAGCACGCCCTCTAGCTTGGTGATCTTGGTCGCAAACGGCATAAATAGCGACGCGTCGGAGAAGTCTACGTCGCCGTTTTCTACGAGGATGTTCTTGATAGCAAAATCAAACTCGCCCTCTTTTTTCTGCTGTTTTGCGGCCTCTACGGCCTTTTCGTTTTTAGAAGCGGTTTGTTTTGCGTCCGCTTTTTGAGCGTTTTCGCTCTCGCTCTTTTTCACGAGGCGACTTAGGTTAAATTCGCGCTCTTTATTTAGATGCGTCTTTAAAAACGGCGCGCTAAGAGTCACGCGCTCTAAATTTAAGAAATTTTTTGCAAACGAAATTTTAGATAGTTTGAGGTTTTTAAAGGCAAAAACCTTATCGCCAGAGCCGTCCGCAAGCTCGATATTTGCGATGTTTGCCTTACCGCTTACGGAGGCATCCGCGGCGTACTTTACGTTTAACTCGGCATTTAGCTCGCCGCTTTTTAAGCTCGCGTCCAGATAGTTTTTAGCGTAAACGAAGTAGCGAGGTAAGTTTGCATCGCTTAGTTTTATATCGGCTTCGATATTTAGAGGCTCTGGCGTAATTTTACCCTTAAGAGCCAAATTTAGCTTTTGCGAGCTTTTCATGTCGATTTTGGCGCTCACGGGCGAGGCGAAATTTTCGCTGATATTTTGTAAATTTATATTTAGCCCGTCAAATT
>CALBNA010000226.1 GCA_937896205.1 uncultured Campylobacter sp.
GGTAAATTTAAAGCCCAAATTTGACTTCAAATTTGAGTATAAAAAGGCAAAGTTTTTTTGCAAAAACATTTCGCTTCGCAAAAACCACACCTATTCCGAGATGATTTTGGAGCTACTCAGTTAAATTTGGCGGCGAACCTGACTTTGCTTGCGATTACAAACAGCAACGAAGCAAAGCCCTCCAAGCTAAATTTAGCCGGCTCCGAAAAAGCGCTCGCCCGCAAAGCGCAAAAAGGCGAGCCGCTTCAAGCGAAAATTATTGCGTTATCGCGCTTTGCTTCTCTTTATCCTTCGTGTCCACCCAGATATTCGGCACCGCTCCGCCAGGCGTTAAGAATATCTTCGCGTCTTTATTTTCGCGTAACGCCTCGTTAAATTTAGCCTGCGTTTCGATCTGCTTTAAATTTAGCAAATTATGATCGAGGCTTTTTGCGACCTCTTTGTTTGCGTATGCCTGTGCGTCAGCTTCGATCTTAGCGGCGTCCGCGCGACCTTGAGCCTCGATGATGGCGGCTTTTGCCGTACCTTCTGCGAGGGCTGCTTTTTTGAGTGCCTCTTGATTTGCGCGCTCTACTTCATACTTGGTTCGCTCGGCCTCTTGCTTAGCGATTTGTACGCGCTCGATCTGCTCTTTTACCTTTTCAGGCAGGATGATCTCGCGCAGCTGCACGGTTAGTAGTTCGACTGGTTTATTTGGCTGCGCGTCAATATCCTTGCGGATACCCTCGTCGATAGCCGTCGCTAGGTCGTTTCGCTTCGTCGGAAGCTCCTCTGCGGTGTATTTACCCGCGATACTGCGCACGACGTCGCGCACGACGGGATCAACGATCTTGTTTTCCCAGCTAAGCCCCCAGGACGCGATCGTTTGAGGCGCGTTTTCCGGATTTAGGCGGTACTGCACGGTGATGTCGATGCTGACGGGCAAGTTTCTCGCGTCCAAAACGGAGATCGAGTTTTTGCGGATGATGCCCGCTTGAGCCTGTGCGCCGTACTTTTGCGCCGCCTCGCCCATATCTTCGCCAGACGTGTAGTTGATGAGGCGAACGCGCGTATCGACTACGATGACCTTTTGCAAAAATGGGATAAAAAAGTGTAGTCCCGGCTGCATCGGAGACGGGTCGTATTTACCCAAATTTGACTTGATACCCACTTCGCCCGAGTTTATCGTGACGAAAGGCTGCGTGAGCGCGATCACGGCCACAAGCGCGATGATGACGTAAGCAAAGGCCGAAATTTTGCCGAACCCTTTAAAATCAGGCGTTTTAAAATTTACTTTTGGCCCCTTGCTCTCGCCGCCGTTATCGTCTACGCCGCCGCTTGAGCCCCTTTTTTTATTAAAATAATCGTTCAAATCTGCCGGCATTTCGTTCCTTAAATGTAAGTTAGAATCGAGGCGTATTTTGGATTGCGTCCGTAAACTACGTCAAAATACGCGTCTTGTAGGCGTTTAGTTACCGCTCCGCGCTCGCCCGCGCCGATAACGCGGTTGTCGATGTCGCTTATAGGGGTGACCTCAGCCGCCGTACCCGTGAAAAACGCCTCGTCCGCAGTGTATGCGCGGTCGCGAGTGATGCGCTCTCTGCGCACTTCGATACCTAGGTCGCGAGCGATTTTGATGACGGTATCTTGCGTAATGCTAGC
Organism: uncultured Campylobacter sp.; assembly: GCA_937896205.1. Taxonomy (GTDB): domain Bacteria; phylum Campylobacterota; class Campylobacteria; order Campylobacterales; family Campylobacteraceae; genus Campylobacter_A. The sequence goes on from CALBNA010000226.1 coordinate 1,642, forward strand.
TAGGCTGCTGTCGTTTGGAGGAGTGATGAGCGCGCCGTCTTCCACGATGAAAAAGCACTCGCCTGGTCCCTCTGAGATATAGCCCTCGCTATCAAGCAGTAGCGCCTCGTCGTAGCCCGCCTCTTTGGCTTCGTAGTTTGCCATTTGCGAGCAGAGGTAGTTCGAGCTTGATTTCGCGCGGCTCATTTGGCCGCCGACGTTTAGTTTGGCAAAGCTTGAAATTTTCACGCGGATGCCCTTTTTTAGGCCCTCTTCGCCCAGATACGCACCCCACTCCCATGCCGCGATTGCCGTATTTACGGGAGCTTTGGTGTGAGCTAGACCCATCACGCCGTAGCCTAGATAAACGATCGGGCGTAGATAGACGTTTGATTTAAATTTATTTGCGCGAAGTAGCTCGACCTGCGCGTCTTCAAGCTCTTTTTGCGTGTATTTGACGTTTAGGATCGTCATTTTGGCTGATTTTAGTAGGCGCGCGGTGTGATCGCTTAAGCGAAATACCGCTAAGCCTTTATCCGTCATATACGCTCTTGTGCCCTCAAATACGGCGTTTGCATAGTGAAGCGAGTGGGTTAGGACGTGGACTTTAGCATCCTCCCATTTGACTAATTTTCCATCCATCCAGATAAATTCGGAAGGGTTCATTTGGCATCCTTTTTTATAAAATTTGCTGAGTGTAGCTAAAATTTCTTTAAAATTTTGTAATGTTTAAGATTTTGGCTTAAATTTTTAAGCTTCCAAGTCGAAATTTACTCCAAATTTACAGCTCGTCTACGACGACATCCTCGATGTTTTCGGCAAAAGGCAGCACGAGCGTCTTACGAGATCCAAACGCGCTATGCCACAGAGCTTTTTTGATCGCTTCGTAAGGCGTATCGTAAATTTTAGCCAGCTCTTGCAGTAGCTCCTCTGCCTTATCGTCGCTTAAATTTTCTCGGCGGTAAAATAGCATTAACGTCGCGCCGATACCGATAAACTCAAACCCGAATCGCTCATTCATCATCAAAATAAACGCATACGTCTGCTCGGGCTCAAAATCGTCCGCAAAATACCCCTGAATCATTCTCGCAAATACGTCCGTACTGCGCTCGCAAGGGCACAGATAAACGTCGATATCCTCGTCAAGCGCGTCGTAGTCGCGGGTATTTACGTACTCTAGCGCTTTTAGTTTATGCGGGTAGTTTAGGCTAAATTTACCGTAAAATTCGCTCACTTCAGCCTTATACTCGGGATCGTTTAGGATGTCCAGCATCAAACGAAACTCCGCAGCGGGAAAGTCGCGCGCATCCGGATTTTGCGCATTATACTCCTCCTCGTCCAGCATCTCGAAACTAGAGCTTGCGTGCATATTCGTGTATTCGCATTGCGGGGTGTTTTCGATGATAAAAAGCGGCTTAAATCCCGCATATTGTTCGCACAAGCGGTCATAGGCGATCGTGACGGCGTTCATATTTTGATGAGCGCGCAGGACGCCGTATTTTAGGGTAAAATTCGCTTCGCGCGTGTAGCGCGGATCGGGCTTTTCAAGCCTAAACGAAATAAGCTTTTCGGGGCGACAAATCGTGTAAAAAGCTAGCTTTAATTTTTCAAAAAACGACATATTTTTTCCTTTTTAAATAATTTAATTCTTTAGTTTAAAGGAGTAATTTAAGCCAAAAACGGCTTAAATCTCAAAATTCGGCTTCATATTTAAACATAGAGCGATAATGCCGCAAGCAAAGTAGATGGGCAAGGATAAAGGAGCTATATATAAGCGACTCTAGCCGGCGGCAAAATTTAAACGAAATAATAATTTCTTGTTTGGGGCCAAATTTGAAGCGTTGCTTGGATTTAAAAGCTAATTCCAAATTTGAGCGTAAGAAAAAAAGGCGAAGCATCGCGAGATCATTTTTAACGTCGCTACGGTTTTTGCGGCCAAGGCGCCACAAAAGCCTCTGCTTGCAGTTACAGGCAAACGAAACAAAAACTCATAAAAGCCGCCGGCAAAACGTGCCGTTATTTTTCTAAAATTATCCTAGTCGCGGCCGGATCCACGCACTCTTTTTGCATTATTATTTCGCCTATCTCTTTTGCTCTTATCACGCCTGAGAGCGGGTTTTTCACGCTAGCTATGCTACCTAAAATTTCCGCGTCCACGCTTGAATACTCAAAAGCTAGCGTCGTATCTAGCGTCTGGCAGCCGCGCAGCACGAGATTTTGCACGTAGCAAAGCCCTTGCAGGCTCTCTATCACGCAGTTTTCAAAGGTCACGTTTTTGCTATTCCACGCGAGGTATTCGCCGCTTACAAAGCTATTTCGCACGGTCACGTTCTCGCAGTTCCAAAAGGCGTCTTTGCTAAGCAGTTTGCTATCCTCGATGAGCAGGTTTTTGCAGCCGTCAAAGCCGTAGTTCCCGTCCAAATTTAGCCCGCAAACGCGCACGTTCTCGCAGTTCATCGCAAAATAATCCCCGCGTGCGCAGACGTTTTTTATCTCCACGTCCGCACAGCTCCACAGCGTCTCCTCAGCCTGGGTCAAATTTACGTTTTCTAGCCTCAAATTTTGGCACCTTCGAAAGGATTTTGGCGCCTGGATTAGCGTATCTTTAAAGCTCACGTCCCGCGCATACCAGATACCAGCACGCGCCATCTGCATCAAAAACCCATCCCCCACGGCTGTCTCTTATACACATCTGAC
>CALBNA010000227.1 GCA_937896205.1 uncultured Campylobacter sp.
AAGAGACAGATATAAATGAGAGCATTAATCAGCGTGAGCGACAAAGAAGGCATCGTAGAGTTTGCCAAAGGACTCGAGAAACTCGGATTTGAGATATTAAGTACGGGCGGTACGCACAAACTGCTAAAAGAGCAGGGCGTAAAAGCGGTCGAAGTGAGCGAATACACAGGCTCGCCCGAGATGTTTGAGGGGCGCGTAAAAACCCTGCACCCAAAAATTCACGGCGGCATCTTGCACAAGCGAAACGACGCAAACCACGTGAGCCAAGCCGTACAGCACGGCATCGGCGGCATCGATCTAGTCTGCGTGAATTTGTATCCGTTTAAACAAACCACCATCCGCACCGACGATTTTGACGAGATCATTGAAAACATCGATATCGGTGGCCCTGCGATGGTGCGCTCGGCGGCTAAAAATTTTGCCAGCGTTTATATCGTCACTAGCCCGCTTGATTATGACGAGGTTTTACGAGTCATAGGTGGTGCGGACGAGAGCGAGAAGGCTACTTTTAGGCGAAATTTGATGATAAAAGCCTACGAGCACACCGCGGCCTACGACTCGATGATCGCAAACTACATGAACGAGCGCTTTAACGACGGTTTTGGCGAGATGAAATTTATCGCCGGTAGCAAGGTTTTTGACGCGAGATACGGCGAAAACCCTCACCAAAAGGGCGCGCTATACGAGTTTGACTACTTTTTTAGCAACAACTTCACCGCGCTAAAAGGCGAAGCTAGCTTTAACAACATCACCGATATAAACGCCGCACTAGCGCTAGCGAGCAGCTTTGACGTCGCGCCTGCGGTCGCCATCGTCAAGCACGCTAACGCTTGCGGCTTTGCCGTAAAATCAAATCTGCTAGAAAGCTATGTCGAGGCGCTAAAATGCGATCCCGTCAGCGCATATGGCGGCGTCGTGGCGATAAACGGCACGCTAGACCGTGCCTTGGCTGAGAAAATCAACGAAATCTACGTCGAGGTCATCATCGCCGCAAACGTAGACGAGGACGCGCTCGCGGTATTTGAAGCTAAAAAGCGCATCAAAATTTTCACCCAGGGCAATAAATTTTTACAGCGCGCAAACGACAAATACGATTTCAAGCACGTTGACGGCGGCTTTGTCTATCAGCAAAGCGACGAGGTTAAGCCTAGCGAGCTAGAAAATATGAAGCTACAAACCGCGCGCGCAGCCAGCAAGTCCGAGCTAAAAGATCTCGAGATCGCGTGGAAAGTCGCGGCGCTCACGAAAAGCAACTGCGTCGTCTACGTGAAAAACAGCGCCGTGGTCGCCATCGGTATGGGTATGACGAGCCGCGTAGATGCCGCACGCGCAGCAGTGGCTAAGGCGCGCGATATGGGGCTTGATTTACGCGGTTGCGCGCTTGCTAGCGAGGCGTTTTTCCCATTCCGCGATAGTATCGATATCGCAAGCGAGGCTGGCGTAAAGGCCGTGATACAGCCGGGCGGCAGCATACGCGACGATGAGGTCGTAGCTGCAGCAAACGAGCACGGCATGGCGATGTATTTTACGGGCGTGCGCCACTTTTTACACTAAAATTTGATCTTTTGACGGCGAGGCGGCGTAAATTTGACTGCGCCGTTTTGCCGCTTTAAGCTTATTGATTAGCGGCCCTCTTGCTCCGCTTTTCTCAAATTTTACTTGCTCGCTTTTAAATTTGGACTGCGATTTGCTTGCGCTTTGGAGATTAAATTTAATTGAAAGCGATTTATGAAGCAAATTTTGATTTTCTTGGCATTTCTGGCGGGGCTTTATGCGGCCAATATCTACGTAAACGGCGAAAAGGTTGGCGGCAGCGACCAAAACTCGACCTATAACGGCGAGAGCAAAAACGAAATTCTAAAACAAGAGGGCAAAAAACAGCTCTGTAAAAAAGGCTACAAGCAGTACTGCTAGGCGGTGCTTTGTCTTTTAATCGGCGGTCAAATTTGCGCCGCCAAATTTTATCTCATCTCAAATTTCACACATCAACGCTCGGGTTTTGCCGCTCAAATTTGACTCCGCGGCCGTCAAATTTAAAATTTAATCCCTTAAGCAAGGTCAAGACGCTCGCATGCAAAATAAGAGTATAATTATCCAAATTTAAAATAAGGATAAAAAAATGAGCGATTTTTTCAAAGACGCCGAGCAGTTTAACGCCGAGGGCGCGACGGTGCCGTTTTATAGATACAGCCAAGGCGGCGTGGATTTCGTCGGTTTTGACAGCCGTCCGTGCGTACCGCCCGAGCCTATGGTAAACGCGCTGGTGGCGATCAAATTTGCAAACCAAAACACCAAAATCGTGATGGTAAATCATAAATTTCCAGCCGGACTGATCCCTAAAATCCAGGAGCAGTTTGACATCGAGCGCGAGGATCTGGAGGGCGGGGCGGTCAAGATGACCTTTAGCCTAAAGCAGGGCGCGGACGTCAAGAACGTAGACACAAGCCTTTGCCACTGAGATAAGCTATGCTTTTAAACACCTTTGCGCCGCCTTTTAAGCTAGTCGGCGGTTATTTTATCGCGGGCATTTGCTTTTTGATCGCGAGCATTCCCGCCTTTTTCGCGGCGGATTTTGAGACGATCGCGGGGCTTGAGACGGCGGGATTTTTACACGTGTTTTTCGTCGGATTTGTTATGAGCATCATCATCGGCGCGCTTTATCAGCTCACTTCGGTGATTTTAGAAAAGCCGTTTTCGACGATCAAGGGCGCGGTGGCAAATTTAGCCCTCTACTGCGCGGGCGTGGCGTCGATGAGCTACGGGATGATCAGCGGCAAAACGGGCTTCATACACGGCGGCGGTATGGCGCTTTTTCTGGCGCTACTATTTTTCGGCACGACCTATATCGTTAGCTTTATGGACAATGAAAAAAAGAGCTTCGCGGCGTTTATGCTTTTTGTTTCGGCGATATTTTTACTCGCGGGCATCTCGCTTGGATTTTGCCTTTTGATGATACTTTCGGGCACTTTGCCGATGGATTTTATGTTCGCGCTTAAATTTCACGTCTATTTCGTGCTCGGGTTTGTTTTTTTTATCATCGTCGGCGTGGCGACCGTGCTGCTACCGATGTTTGCCTTGGCACACGATCTAAAATTTACGCTTAGCAAATTTGCCTTCGGGTTTTATATTTTGGCAGGAGTTTTGCTCTTTTTTGGCGACATTTACGCGTACTTTGCGTTTGGGGCGGCGATTATTTGCTTTGTCGCCGAGGCGCTGCATATCCTAAAAAAGCGCGTCCGCAAGGCATATGATTACTGGAACGTAAATATTGCTCTTTCGCTCGCGGCCTTCGTGCTATTTTACGCATTTATCGCGGCGGATAGATACGATATGGCGGTATTTATGCTGATTTACGGCTTTTTGTTTGCCTTTATCGCGGCTCATCTTTATAAGATCGCGCCGTTTCTCATCTGGTACCACTACGTAGCGCCCTTTGTGGGTAAGACAAAGGTGCCCTTGCTAGATCAGATGATCCTTAAAAAGCCCGCATATATCGGCATCGGCTTTAATGCTCTTGGGCTTGCGCTTTACGAGCTTGGCGTCTGGCTGGAGATAAAATCGCTCGCGCATTGCGGCGTGGCTTGCCTACTCGTTAGCATCGTTTTGGTCGCAATAAATATGGTAAATGTTTTTAAATTTACGAAATTTGGAATAAAGGAAGAAAAATGAAAGAAAAAATCTATGCCGCACTCTCAAATATCGTCGATCCCGAGGTGGGCTTTGATATCGTATCCTTGGGGCTCATTTATGACGCGGCTTGCGACGAAAATGGCAAGGCGAAGGTCACGATGACGCTATCTACGCGCTCATGCCCGCTGCATGAGATGATACTGGGCTGGGTGGAGACGGCGGTGCTAAACGTCGACGGCGTAAAAGAGTGCGAGATAGACCTCGTGTGGGAGCCTGCGTGGAGTATCGAGATGGCGAGCGACGAGGTGAGGGCGGCATTAGGAGCGTGATTTTGGCGTTAGCTATAAGCACGGGTTACCGTGAAGCTCGGTACAGGGTGCATAGCAGGAATTTAGCGGCTGGGGATTTGAGTTTAGTATGCGCATCGTGCCGTTTGCGGACG
>CALBNA010000228.1 GCA_937896205.1 uncultured Campylobacter sp.
GTACTTAAATTTATCCATCTTCGGCTTTATAAAATACGCTAAAATTATAAGTAAAAATTTGATTTATAAAGGACTAAAATGATACAGCAGCAGGTTGAAGGCCTTAGGCCTAGGAGTATCAATATAAACGGATCCGACGAAGATTTGGCTGAATTTGCAAAGCTTTTAACGGGGAAAATCGTGGTCTATAAACTTATAGAAAGTGGCGGCGAGCCGCTTGCGCATAACTTAAGTGGCTTTAATAAAAAGAGCTACGTTATAAGTAAAAGAAACGATGACGGCAGTAGGGTCTCTACTATGTTTAACGTCCCACACATGAAAGCAAGGCGCTGGTCTTGGCGAGGTAGAACAGGTTGTAGTCGGAGCGTTTGATTGCGGATACGAAGATGATATGCATGTAAAATGCGACAAAATTTTTTTGAAATTTAGCGGTGAGTATAAAGGCTAAAAAATGGCAAAAAGTATAATTAAAAATATTTTAGGTATTAGGTCGTTTAATTTCGCATTGCCGGCAGATGAAAACGCGTCGAAAATTTTTGCCGATAGATTTTTGGAAGGGCAATACGAAATTTACAAGCCAATCTTAAAAAGCGAAAACGAAGTCGGTAGTCAAATTTGGGACGTAACCGTTACGGGCAAAAACATCGAGGGGTGCAAAACTACGTTTTCTTTTTATCTAAAGGGCGATATGGACGAAGGTCACGTCAAAGAGATGCTTTGTGGTAAAACCTTTAATAATGTAAAATTCGATACTGTGTATATCATAAATATGGAATGCATAAGTCTCGGCTAAATTTGCGTAGCACAAGCTAAAAAAGCAGGCGCAAAAAGTAAGCGCGAATTTGGCGCCGTTAGTCGCCGCTTGGCAAATTCGCCGAGCGAGGTGCGCTTTAAATTTCACTAAAAAGGTCTTTTTTGAACAAACAATTACTTAGAAACGTCATCTTGCCGCTGGCTGTTTTGCTGCTCGCGGCGCTGTTTAAATTTATCATCCCGGATAACTCGGTCGCCCCGAAACAAAATCAGCCGCAAAGCGAGTTTAGAGGAAACGGCATAGGCAAAAACGTAGCCGCCGCGCCTTCCGCAAACGTTGTAAAGGACGGCACTTACACCTCAAAAGACGAGGTTGCGGCGTATATTTATAAATTCGGCGGGTTGCCGCGAAACTTCATCACCAAAAAAGATGCGATCGCGCTCGGATGGGACGCTAAAAGCGGCAATCTATGGCAAGTCACGGACAAAAAAAGCATCGGAGGCGACCGCTTTTCAAACAGAGAAAAAAGGCTACCCGAGGCTAGCGGGCGCAAGTGGTTTGAGTGCGATATCGGATACCGCGGAGGGCGACGCGGAGCCGAGCGTATCGTGTTTTCTAGCGATGGGCTGATCTACTACACGCCTGATCATTATGAGAACTTTTATCTACTTTACGAGCGGAGACAGCAGTGAAAACCATAACTCTAAACGGCACCAAAATGCGCGATAAAACAGCGGCCTTTGAGTATCTAGCGCGAAAATTTGGCCTTGATGCAGACGTGAAAAATCTCGACGCGCTTTACGACGCGCTCGGCGAAATAAACGAATCCACTCTGATAAATCTAAAAAATCGCACCGCTCTTAGCGCGCTTGGCGACTACGCAGACGATCTGATTACTGTTTTTACCGATCTCGCGGAGGAAAACGAACGGGTCAAATTTGAGATTTTATCTTGATTTGGTTGCTACTCGTGATATGCGGTAAAATTTAAAATTTACTCGCATTTTTATATAAATAGTCGATAAAATTTGATTCCAAACTCGTTTTTGTCCCTTAAGTAAAATCACCAGAAATGAAGCCGAATTTTATCGTCCAAAATTCGGCTTCAAATCCAAAAATTAAAGCTAAATTTTTGATAACTAACGCGACTTTAAAAGCTATACCTGACGCCATCGCCCGCAATACCCAATCTGCTTTATGAGGATATATTTCCGCAAACGGCTGCGTGGTTCTTATGCTCGGATACTCTGCTGAGCCGACCCGTAGCCAATACCAAACCATTACGCGGTGCGATAAAAATAGCCAAAGAGAGAAAACCGTCGCCTAATGCTGATAAAAATCATCTAGCGCCGAGCTTCGTCGCACCTTGTGTGCGCAGAAATACTGCGTGCATACAAAAAGCTCTTTAGGCAAGCGCGTGACGCTACACGGTTTAACAGTTAAGAAATCGGTATTTCAGCTGGCTATATTGGCATAGCAGGCGCACAAATGACCATGATGCAAAAAGCGTGACAAAGTGCAGAAAAAGCCAAAAAGCGAGGCTAAATTTAAAAATGCGCCTTGGTTTAGACAAAAAGTCGCTAATTTTTATAGACCAAAATAGAAAGCCGGCTCTGTTTGCGTCGAGCAACAAGCAAAGTGCAAGGGCTTTTTGGGAGCGAAATTTACACTTGGTAATCCAGGCCCGCATAGTATCGT
>CALBNA010000229.1 GCA_937896205.1 uncultured Campylobacter sp.
AGCCAAACCCGTAGCCGAAAGGAAATAAAAATGAAAATAGACTGGGAAAAAGTTGGTGGTCTTTTGCCTACCGTCGTTCAAGAAAGCTCGAGCGGCGAGGTTTTGATGCTTGCTTATATGAACGAAGAGGCGTTAAATTTGAGCCTAAAAACGGGCTTTGCGCACTATTTTTCGCGCACGAAAAACCGTATCTGGAAAAAGGGCGAGGAGAGCGGAAATACGCAGGCCATAGATGAGATTTTCCTAGACTGCGACAACGACACGATCTTGCTCAAAGTCGTTCAAAACGGTGGCGTAGCGTGCCATACCGGCGCAAAATCGTGCTTTTTTAGAAAGATTTCTGGAGACGGCGGCGAGTCAAATTTAGCTAGCGTTGACGGGCAAAATTTGACGCGAGAGCAAAATTTAAACCAAGCCAAAAAGCCGATCTACGGCATAATCGACGAGGTTTATCACGCGATATTAGACCGCAAGCTAAACGCCGATCCGCAGACCTCGTACGTCGCGAGCTTGTTTAAAAAAGGCGAAAACGCGATCCTAAAAAAGGTAGGAGAGGAGGCTACGGAGCTAGTGATGGCGTGTAAGGACGCCTCGGTGCGCAAAAACGAAACTTCGCAGTTTGACTCTGACGCAAACGGCGGCCAAATTTCATCAAATTTAACCCAAAACGAAAATTTCGCTAAAATTTCAAACAAAAATGGCGCAAGTAAAGATAGCCAAGCGGCGGCGTATCAAAACCAAAAGCCAAAATCGCCGACCGAGGAGATCATCTACGAGGCGGCCGACCTGTGCTTTCACTCGCTCGTGGCACTAGCGCTACACGGCATTCACCCTGACCGCGTCAAGGCCGAGCTCGCGCGCCGTTTCGGACTAAGCGGTATCGAGGAAAAAAACTCGCGAAAAGGCTAGGGTGGTCAAATTTGGCACGCTTTGTGCAGGAAGATTTTAAATTTGGCTCGCCGCAAGGCAAACGAAGCAAAGAGGCAAGATGATAAACGAACTAAAACAAGGCTTAAATTTCTATCTGACGCACCTTGGCTGGGTGGATTTTACCGCCTATATCTGGATGTTTTTGACCTTTTTAGCGCTTGTTTCGCTTTGCATTTACGTCGCGTCAAAGTCCTTTTTCGCGGGCTTTGCGCTGATGATCGTTACTATCGCGGGGCTTGGATGCGGGGCGTATTTTATGCCTAAGCTTTTAGATGAAAATTTGCGAACCCGCTCGCTCGAGCTAGTCTCAACCAAGCAGCTTGAGTACTCAAACACGTTGCTTGTGGATCTGCGCCTCACAAATCTCTCAAAAAAACCGTTTAACTACTGCGAAATCGGGCTTAGCTTTTACAAAAACTCGGGCAATACGCTGCGCCGATACGCAAACGAACTAAAACCGTTTTTGAGAGAAAATATCGTGCTAAAAGACGCGCTGGACGTAAATGCGACGCGCGAGATCACGCACGCGGTAAATAACTTTCGCGCGCAGGACTACAACGTCACGACAAGCTCAGAGTGTTTTTGATGGAAGGGTATTTTAATATTTTTCACCTCATCGCGCTTGCGGTTTTGGCGCTACTATCGGTGCTTTTCGCGCTGATATCGCGCGGCGAAAAAAATCCTAAATTTTTTAAAATTTACGTCGCGATAAACGTCGTATCTACGCTGACGCTTGGATATTTTTTCATGATGATCGTGGATAAATACACCAAAAAAGCCGTGCTGACGGAGTTTTCAGGCCACCGCGTACTAAGAAACGAAACCATCGTGTTTAAGGGCTCGCTGCGAAATACGGGCGAGTTTAGCATCGCAAACTGTGATCTGACCGTTAAGCTCATCAATAACCCCGTGAGTAAGGAGACGATCGCGGGCTCTATCTTTAAGCCTAGCGGGTTGTCGCTATCTTCGCGCAGCGACGAGCGCTCAAACGTAGCTGAGATCACCGCTAGCGTCGCTAAAAATATCGCGCCTAAACAAATACGAAATTTTAGCCTCTCTATGCCGTATCCGTCGTACTTTGCTAATACCCAAACGATAACAAAGCTGGAGTGCAGATAGGGCGCGGGCAAATTTACTCGAATGCGATATAAAAACCTCCAAAGGAGCTTTTTGTTGAAGGTAGGTATAAACACAAAAATCACGATCTTGTCGATGTTCTTAAAAATAACAAGCGTAGAGATAAAAAATAAACATATATAGTCCGTTCAAAAATTCCGAAAAAGAAATTTAGAGAAATTTTATAGTGTTTTTAGCTCGATATGGAGGTGGTATAAATAGCGGAGTTTATTAAAATTTCATAAAAAAAATCAATAAAATAGCCAAAAATATCAGAATTTTATGGCCGGCGTGCATGATAAAATATTTAATTTTAGAATAGATTTCTGGCTCGTATGCCTACTTAGTTAAAAACTTACTACTTTATAACATTTCTTGGCTTGTGGTTGCTAGTAAAACGGCATACTAAAGTGCGACGTTCAAGTTTGTTTATATAGTGTAAAGTTTTGTCAGAAATCAAAGTGAGGGAAAATTTGAGCTGAGTGCCTAAAAATAGGTATTGAGAGTAGATTTATCCAAAATCAAAGTGGCGAAATTTTACTTTACATCTTTTTACAAAAACTTTACAAAAATTTACATCGCTTTTAACACCCGTTTAAATGGGCATTAAAAGCGTTTTTTGTTATTCTGCGCTTTCTGCGCCTTGCACCCTTTTGAGCGTAGCGATGAGTTTGTCTCTAAATTTATAAATATCTTCGAGCTTTTCTATCGGATACTTGGTTTCTTGTTTTTCTATCTCGTGGATGCCGATGTACTTATTTGCCGTATTAAAGTGCAGTCTGGCTATCCATTTGCGGTTGTTATCGTCAAACAATACTCCAAAATAGCTTTTCGTATCTCTTGCATAAATTTTTTCAAGCTCCACGTGCTCGCCAAGTATCGATTTGACGATAAAAAAGCCTTGTAGCTCCTCTTGCGTGGTTACGATTTTGGTTTCATCTTCGCTATTTTCTTCGTTCTCATCAGTGATATTTGCCGTTAATCCGGCGCGTATGGAGTTTATCTTCTTTGAGGCGAGATCGGCTACTATCTCGCCCAGGGCGGACTTAGTGTAAGCTCTAAACTCATCTAGTACATTGCCGGTTATGCGCGTTCCTTGCGAGAGTATCCTGACGGCAAACATCCTCGCTAGATCGTCGCTAGGCCTAGCGGTCTCTTCCTCAAATATCTTTTTAATCTCCAGTATATAGCGCTGCTTGTTTGCCATTTCCAGTATCGAGTCGATGTTTAGACTGCTTTTTGTGAAGCGCTCCAGCGCCTTTACGTCGCGCTTATTCAGCTCGTCAAGGTTGACGATGAGAAACGGGCTGTCATCGAGCTTATTTTCTTTGTTGATGTCGGAGTAAAAGCGATACTCTACACCGTTGGTTAGTAGCGCAAATTTGGCATCGGTAACGCCGAAATATCGATATAGTTGGCTTGAATGCTTGTCGAGTACTTCGGTGTGCTTCTTGACCTCTACGATGATGAGCGGCTTACCCTCATGCATGATGGCGTAGTCGACCTTTTCGCCCTTTTTGATCCCCACATCGGCGGTAAACTCGGGAACTATGACCGTCGGGTCAAATATATCGTAACCTAAAATTTGAAAAAACGGCATCACAAACGAGTGCTTCGTGGCCTCTTCGGTCTGCACGGAGTCCTTGATGCTCGCTATTCTAGCGCTTAAGCGCTGTAGATCCTCGTATAAGTCCATAAAATTCTCCTTTTTGATTATTTTTTATATAACGCAGCGCAAGACTTTACCCACGATATATACTTGCGCGTCGTCGTCCGGTCCTATATCGTAGCTTTCGTAGTCTTTGTTGACGCTTTTTATGTGTAGCGTGCCGTCGGGGCTCTTTTGCAAGAGCTTGACCATAAAGTTATCGCAGTAGTTGATGATATATAGCCCGTCGCCTTCAAATTTCGCCGTAACGTCCGCGATCACCCAGCTATCGGGGAAAAGCATCGGCACCATAGAGTAGCCGTCTACCTGCATGCAGCGGATCCTATCGGCTTTTTTAGGGCGCACTTTAAAAAGCATCTGGGAAAAGGGCACCAAAATATCGGTATCATAGACCTCTACGCCGTTTATATCGACGCTCTCGCCCGCCCCTACGGCCGAACTAAGCTTGCGGATGAGAATTTGATCGTGAGATACTTGATCCGCTTCTTCTGTTTTTTTAAGGTTGTAGAGGTTGTCGGACATATTGACGGACAAATTTGTAGATTGGCGGACATCTTTTTTAGGCTTATTGACGGACAAGTCTACAGACAATTCATCGTTTATAAAATCAGACGGAGTAACATTAAATGCTGCAGATATTTTTTTGAGGTTATCAAAAGTAAAATTTTCAGATATATTGGCTTCATATTTTTTTATTGAACTTAATGATAATCCAGAGGCGTTTGCTAAATCATCCTGCGTCCACCCATAAAGTTCTCTATATTGTTTCATTCGTGTTGATAGTTCCATATTATATCCTTAAACCCTTGACAAGTTCAAAATTTTACACTATAATTTCACAATCAATTAAGAATTATATCAAAGGAAGCTTAAAGATGGTAGATTTAATCGGCAACGTCAAAAAAGGCTCTATCGCAT
>CALBNA010000230.1 GCA_937896205.1 uncultured Campylobacter sp.
GAGATCTAGTACGGTCTCGTGGGCTCGGAGATGTGTATAAGAGACAGGTGCAGGCTCGTATGAGCTTTTGTTGCGAGAGTAGCATACGGCAAAAACAAGCAAGCAAATCGGAGCTACGACAAGGCCGTATAAAAATCCATAAGCCGCATATCCGCCGCCGCTATCCTTCACAAAAAACGACCCGATAATAAGCAAAACCGGATATAAAATCAAAACTGTGCTGGCAAAATTTTCTATCCTAAAGGCTAGGAAACTATCCCACTGATCCCTCACGAAAAGATAGCTGTATCGCTTGGTTTTATCTCGTTTTAAAACATAAATCGTCCAGAAAATAGGCACAACTATCATCACAGCGTCCCGAATATAGCTAAAAATTTCAGGCGGTAATTCTATGTCGTTGCTTATAAAAAACGACTCCATATACGACGCCAGGATCGAAAAAAGATAAAAAACGGCAAACGTCGATGACCAGTACGTCATGGTCGCCCGCCTGATAAATCTATGCCTATCGTACTGCCTTTTTGCATCCTCAGGGATAGCGGCAAATTTCTCGTCCAGCTCTTTCATCTCGGCTTGAAATTTTGCGTTCACAGCCAGCTCCTTTTACAAGCGCTTATTTTAGAAATTATATCAAATTTGACGTAGTAAAGCGCCTAAATTTGGGGATTAAATTTGATAGCAAAAACGTAGCTACGTTTTGAAAATTTTACGTTTTGCCGCCGCTTGGCAAATTTAATCAGACATAAAGTCAAATTTAATGTCAAAACACTTTAAATTTGACCCGTTTGCCCTAAAATATCTACGGATAAAAAGATAGCGTCGCGTCCCGCACGAGCCTAGGCCTAGCGCAAGGTTAAAAGCGCGCCGTATAGTTGTGGCGATCAAACCCAAATTTAACCCGAGCTTCCCGGCTAAATTTGAGTGGGTTTAAAAGTAAAATAAGGATAAATTTACTCCACGAGCTTCATCTGCTCAGCGCAGATGGCCTTCCACGAGCTTTGCAGATTTGAGCCGACGCACTCCTGTAGATACGGCTTTGCTTCGCTTTCGCGTTTTAGTTTGATGTAGATTTCCGAGATCTGAGCTAGCGCGCGCAGTCTGTTTTCGGGATCTAGGCGCGTATCTACGAGTTCTCGCGCGACTTGCAAAGCCTCGCCTAGTCTATCCAGCTTACTTAGCGAGCCGATGTACTCAAAGTCGATTTTTGGGCTAAAGGTGGCGATATGCAGGCGCTTTTGTAGGTCGATCGCCTTTTTGGCGTAAACCGACGCGTTTAAAAAGTCGTTCGCGCCGTACGTCGCCTCAGCCATGCGGTCGTAGAGCTCGATGACCTTAAAGTCGTTTTTGCGTAGCGTCTCGACGGCCGTTATCGTCGCGGCGGCGTCGGTGAGCCTACCTAGCCCCATCAGCGCCTCAAATCTATAAAAAAGCACGGGCGAGACGTCGGCATACTCCTGCCTAGACGCGATAGCCAGCGCCTCGTCGGCTACGCGCAAGGCGTCGTTATACTTCTGCGTCTTTATCAAAACGGAGGCTAGTTTGATGAGCCACTCCACGCGGTCGAGCATGTCGGGCGCAAGGATATTTTGCGAGGCGAGATCGTGCGCGGCGGCAAAACGAGAGAGGCGCATATAGCAGTCAAAGAGCTTAAATTTAGCCCCGATTTTCTCGCCTACGCCGTAGTTTTCGGTCAAATTTACAGCTGTAACGCAGTCATTTTGGCGGATGGCTTCACTCGCTAAATTTAACGCCGCCTGATCTAAAACGGCGCTAGCGTCCGTATCGTTTAGATCGCGCACGGCCTGGGTATAGCGCAGGACGGAGTCAAATTTACGCTCTTTTAGATAGAGCGCGACCTGCTCTTTTAGAGCCTTGGCACCGACGTCCGTTTTGCCGTATTTTTCGATGAGCGCGTCGTAGTGATCGTGTAGCTTTGTCGCGTTGCTCTCGTCGTTTCTAGCGAAAAATAGCTTATCTAGCGCATTTTGCACGATGGCGGCGTACTGCCCATCCGCAAACTCGCTTTGGTATCTTTTTAGGTATTCGTATGCTTTTTGCGTGTCTGGCGTGCCTGTTAGCGCGATGCCTAGATTTTTCAGTACGGTTTCGTACTCATCGTCGTTTTTGTTTAGACGAGCGAGTAAAATTTCATAAATTCTCGCGGCGATATCGTCCATATTTTTCTCGTGAAATACCCCGGCCAGCGTCGTTAGCTTGGACGCGTCGTTTAGCAGGTACTCTTGATTTTTGTTTAAAATTTTGAGCATAAAGTCCTTGGCGCGGTCAAATTTGGCCTTGTCGATGCTGCCCTGCACGAGGCTCAGAGCCGCGCGGCTAGCGACGTCTAGCGTCTGCGCCGAGTACAGCACGTCCTCGTACATCTTTACCGCCTCATCCTGCCTGCCCGTGACGTAGAGCCTGTCGGCAAACTCAAGAACGGCTAGCTTGGTAAAATTTGAGTTTGGATGCTCGTTCATGAGGATATCTAGCGTGTAGTTCGCGTCGCTAACGAGCTCCTGCCTTAGGTAGGCTTTGGTCACGAGATATAGCACCTCTGGGTAATTTTCGTCCGACACAAACCGCCTCATCCACGCGCGCCCCTCGCTTGCGACATCCGCCGCGACAAGGCCTTCAAAGCTGTTTTGCGAGTCTAAAATTTTATCCAAAGCGCGCAGTCTGTATAGCAAAAACTCGCTGGCAAAAATGCTGTTTGGATAGCGCCTTAGCGCCGTTTGGATCGTGGCTATCGTATCATCGTAGCGCTTAGCCTCATAGCTTTTTTTCACATCCAGGTACATATTTATGTCGTTGCTATCGCCGCTTTCTATCGGGGCTTTGTTGAGATCGAGCGGTCCGACGCTAGGCGCGGTCATCTGCTCAAATATCGGGGCGAAATTTATCCCTGCGTTTGTTTCTTTTTTAAATTCGCTTAAATTCTGATCTATCACGATGGTGTGG
>CALBNA010000231.1 GCA_937896205.1 uncultured Campylobacter sp.
AGTATTGACAACGATTATCCTATTTGTTATAATGCCGCCATTAATTTTTTAAGTTTAGGGAGCAAATATGAAAGCATTTTCTCTATCTAGACTAACAGCCGCTCTTTTAGTTCTTACTAATTCGGCTCTAGCCGCAGAAGATATAACGCTTGGCGAAGTTGCAGTAACCGTAAATAAAATCAGTGAAAATTTAAAGGATGTGCCTCAGAGCATCAGCGTAGTGAATAGCTCCGAGCTAGAGGAGCGAGGCGTGAAAAATGTCGAGGAGTTGGTAAAAACCATACCAAACATCACGGGCGTGGGTGGAATGTATGAGGGTATAAGTACAAGAGGACTTAATCCTTCGATATATACGACTTCAAACCCCGTCACGGTTTACGTTGGTGGCGTAGCTCAAAGCAACAAAGATGCAGCCTATATTCCTATTACAAATATCGAACGCGTCGAGGTTTTACGAGGTCCTAGCAGTGCTATCTACGGCAAGGATTCGATCGGTGGCATTATTAATATCGTTTTAAAAGAGCCTACAAATGAATGGACCGGCGGCGTCGGCGCAGAATATGGTACGAGTAAATATATGCTAGGGCTTTTTGAAACTAGCGGAGCACTTATTGACGATAAACTATTTTTAGATTTAAACGGCTCGGCGTCTAAAGAGGACGGCTGGATCATAAACGATCTAAATGGCGAAAAAGCCAATGACAAGAAAAATTATAATTTTGGACTAAATTTAAAGATAGTTCCGACAGATCGCTTTACGATAAAAATTTACGGCGACCTTTTTCATCGTCAGGATGACTCGCTAGATGAGCTTTTTATTCCGAAATCAAAATTGGGTAGTATATCAAAAGACGAGGCCAAGCATATAAATTTAGAAACTCCAGCTCGCGTTAAGCAAACCTCAACTTCAGGAGCTCTGGACTTAAAATACGAATTTGACAAATTTGACGTAACCTCATCCACAACTTATCGCAAGGTTAAAAAAGACGGACTTTATGACGAAGACTTCGGTAGCAAAGCAACCTATCTCAATCCTGATCACTACGGACTAGTTACATTTTTAAACGCCAAAAACGATACTATTTCCGAAGAACTTAGATTTAGCGGCACGGACGAGCAAAGTTTTAAATGGGTCGGCGGGCTTTATTTTGAAAACGAAAAACAAGTATTTGGTCCTATCGGCGATCAGTATGGCGATAGCGGTAGGACGATAGTGGAGGACTGGCCGTCGGTAAATCGCTCACAAACGGCATCCGCATTTGGCCAAATAATCTATCCCGTTACGAGTAAATTTGACGTGACGCTCGGAGGTAGATACCAGCAGATCAAAAAACATACTAAGGTCGATTATTTCTCGTATGAGCTTTGACGAAACCCTGGCGCACCGGTATTTTCGATGGATGAAAAAGAGACGTTTAGAACGTTTTTGCCTAAATTTGCGCTCGGATATGATATTACCGATGAGCTAAACATCTATGCGATGTATTCAAAGGGCTATTTGGCGGGCGGCTTTAACTTCTACACCACCGGCGGTAGCAGAGAAGATAATAAATTTGACGCACAGACAAGTGACGACTATGAAATAGGCGTAAAAGGCTCGTACGATAATTTTAGATTTTCTACGGCGCTATTTTATATGGCTATCAAAGGTACGCATATATTCTATACCGACCCGAACAATCCTAATATCTACTACGTCGCAAACGCCGATAAAGCGACATCGATGGGTGCCGAATTTGAGGGGATCGTAAGGGCCAGTAAGGAGCTTGATATAAATTTAGCCGCAAGTTTGCTAAAGACCAAATACGGCGACTATATTAACAAAGACGGTACGAATAATAAAGGCAATAAAATCGAGAAAAACCCGGAGTATAAGCTATCTTTGGGTGCGTCTTACTATGCTCCAATGGGCGTTTATGCAAGGCTTGACGGAAATATGATAGGTAAGACCTATTTTGATGCGCAAAATAAACTTGCCCAAAAGAGTTATTTTACGGCAGATGCAAAAGTGGGCTATCTAAAAGATGGCTTCGATGTATATTTTTACGTCAAAAACTTGACCGACAAAGAGTATTTCTCACACATTAGAGATAGGGCTCGCAACGTCCTAGCAACTTATGGTAAGGGCAGGATGTTTGGTGTCGGCGTAAGATATAGTTTTTAATTTTAACGAATTTCACTAAAAAGGATATAAAATGAAAAAGAGTTTAGCTCTATTGGCGGTTTTGGGTGCATTTAGCGTGGCTGGAGCACATGATTTTTGGCTATTTGGCGAAAACGGCGAAAAAGCCAGCGTGAATATAGGTTTCGGGCATGATTTCCCAAAATCAGAACCCATAGACGCCGAGCGCGTAAACAACTTTGAGGCGCCCGTGATCCTTGGCAAAGACGGCAAGGTCACGCTAAAACAAAGCGGAGAGAACTATCACTACGAGGGCGCGAAGCTAAAAGACGGCACGTACGCGATTACCGGCGAATACAAACCTACGTTTTGGACGGAAGATGCTGATGGCAAATGGCATATGGGCGGCACTAAAGAGACAATAAAAAATGCTAAATTTTGCCGCCGCGCTACAATGAGTGCAAAGAGCGTCATAAATGTCGGCACAGGAGATGACTTTATAACCAAATCCACGGGGCAACGCCTTGAGATTGTACCTTTGGAAAATCCAGCCAAATTTAAAGTCGGCGAGCCGTTTAAGGTTAAAGTATTATTCGAGGGTAAGCCATTAAAAGTTGCGACTATTGACGGTACATTTGATGGATTTTTAAAGGATAAAAGCGCGTTTCATGCAACAACCGATCTAAAAGGAGAAACCGAGGTTTTAGCGCTTAGGCCTGGGAAATGGGTACTAAAAGTAGTACATAAATTCCCTTATGCAGACGCTAAAAAGTGTGACGAAGAGACAGCTATAGCCCTGTCTCTTATACACATCTGACGGTGCCGACGAAGAGGATA
>CALBNA010000232.1 GCA_937896205.1 uncultured Campylobacter sp.
ATTCAAGCCCCCACCCCCTTTACAACAAAGTAAAAAACAACCTCAAATGGTTGTTTTTTACTTAAAAGCCCAAATTTTTATTTCTCAAATTTCCTTTGCGTTTTTCGTAAACACGTTTAGTACCGAGGCGCGTTTTTTACAAATTTCTTTATATTCGTATTCAGGAACGCTATCTATCACGATGCCGGCTCCCGCCTGCACGAAAATTTCGGCGAAATTTTCCTCAAGCCCACCGCTTTTTAAATTTGACTCGTTTGCGCCGTCAAGGCGCGGGTTATGCCGGCCAGCATCAAATTTGCGTGCAAATATCGCGCTTCTAATCAGAATCGCCATTTGCGCGTCGCCGTTAAAGTGGAAAAACCCGATGCCGCCGCCGTAGGCATTGCGCCTGTACGATTCAAGCTCGGCGATGATCTCCATGGCGCGGATCTTTGGCGTGCCGCTGAGCGTGCCTGCGGGGAAGATGCTGCCCACTGCGTCAAATGCGTCTATATCGTCTGATTTTGCGCCGTAGACGTCGGAGACGATGTGCATCACGCTCTCGTAGCGCACGATGCGCATGGCGTTTTTGACAGCGACGCTTTTTGGCTTGCTGACGCGGCCGATGTCGTTGCGAGCGAGGTCGATGAGCATTTTGTGCTCGGCTAGCTCCTTTTCGTCGCTTAGCAGTTCGCGCTCGAGCGCGGCGTCCTCTATCGCGTCTTTGCCGCGTCCGCGAGTGCCGGCGATAGGGGCGACGTAGATTTTGCCCTCTTTTATCTCGCAGACTAGCTCGGGGCTAGAGCCCGCGACATCGCCGTAAGGTGTCGGAAAGTGAAACATATACGGGCTCGGATTTGCCTGGCTCAAGGCTCGGTAGAAGTCTAGGCTGTCCATATCCGAGGCTAGTTTTAGCTGTTCGCTTAGCACGACTTGAAAGACATCGCCGCTTTTTAGGTACTCTTTGGCGCGTTCGGCGATACTCAGAAAATGCGCTTTTTCGCCATCAAGATCGGTTAAAATTTTATATTTACTCTGTCTTTTTGCGCGCTGTTCTTGGGCGGACGCTTCGTCGTCTGCGCTAAATTTAACGAGAAAATCGTAATACCGCTCGCGGTCGCCGTAAAAGTTGTAAATTTTGCTATTTTTATCAAAGTGTAGGTAGGCGCGGGCGTTAGCGTAGAAAAAGTCGGGGAAATCGTACTGCGAGGCGTTAAATTCGGGTATTTTTTCAAAATATTTTATCCCGCCGTAGCCGAGCACTCCAAACAGTCCCGCAAAAGGGGCGCCCGATTTTTGAGCTTTGAAATAGCTCTTAAGCCCTGCAAAATCGGTCTGCTCGCTGCTGATATACTCGCAGTCGATACCGACGATGGTCTGCGTCGTATCCTCGGCGAGGTAGGAGTTGGCGAATTTTTCGCGGATCTTTTCGTAATAAAAAACCGGGCTCAAAAGTAACATAAAATATCCTTTAATGAGCGTCGATTATATAAAAATTAAGCTTAATTTTCATTTGACGGCGGCGTCAAAAAGCTCGCGCTCTAGCCTTTGCGCCGCTTCTAGGGCGTGGCAGTCAAAGACGCCGTACCTAGCCGCGACGCTTTTTATATCCTCAAAGCTCACGACTGTTTTGCCATCTCTTTTTTGAAATAAAAACTTAAACGGAAGCTCCAGCGCAAGGTTCGGTTCGCACTCTATTAACGGCGCAAGTACGCCCGGCGCGCCGAAAATCACAGTGATCGACGGCGTCAAATTTACTCCCGTTTGCGCGGCGAAAACGTGATGAGGCACTACGGCAAATTCGCTAATATCCTTCATGTCAAGCAGTCTTTGAAACCTCTTAACCGCGGCTTCTAGCTCTAGCTCGCTCTGGCCTGTTGTGACGCTGGCAAAGGCCAAATTTAATCCCGCAAAAATCATCAAAAACAATCTTTTCAATAACTTCCCTTTTTTAAATTTTAAAATTAATTTTACCCAAAAACGGCTAAAATCGGATTTTACTTTAAGGCGAGATTATGGAAATTTTATCGGTTGCGTCGATCGGATACGTGTGTTTGGGACTATTTATTGGCTTTTTGTCCGGATTTTTGGGCATCGGCGGCGGCGCGGCGGCCGTACCGATACTCGTATTTTTGGGCTTTGACGTCAAATACGCAATCGGCGTAAGCGTCCTTCAGATGATGTTTAGTTCGGTCTACGGCTCGCTTTTAAATCTCAAAAACAAGACCGTCGATCTAAAGCCCGCTTTGGTTCTGGGCAGCGGCGGCTTTTGCGGGGCGAGCGCGAGCGGCTTTATCGTAGCGAGCGTTCCGTCGAAATTTTTGCTTCTCACGCTTATCTGCATTCAAATTTTTAACGTTATTAAGCTATTTTTTAAAAATCCTGAGCCAAAAGGTGCGCATAATCCCTCTCTCGTACCGCTTTTTTTCGTCGGACTTTTTGTCGGCGCGGTAGCGATCAGCGTGGGTATCGGCGGCTCGGTTATCATCATGCCGGTTTTGATAAATTTCTTAAACTACGACATAAAAAAGGCGATCAGCACGGGACTGTTTTTTGTGATATTTTCGTCGATTTCGGGCTTTATAAGTCTAACTTTGCAAGGGCTCGTGCAGTACGAGGTTGGCGTTTTGGTCGGTATCGGCTCGCTTATAAGCGTGAGATTTGGCGTAGCTTTAGCGCAAAAGATCGACCGTGCTATCCAAAAAAGATGCCTGCTTGCGCTCATCTGTACGACGCTGCTCATAATGATAAATAAACTTTTTGCTTAAATTTGAGCTTATAAATTTAAAACAATACGATTAAATTTGCGATAAATTAAGAGAGTGGGGTAAATTTACCCCGACCACCTTCAATAAAAATCAGAAATTTTCTAAAAATCCGCCGTCGCTTAGCTTTAACTCAAGGTCTTTTACGTAGTTTTCGGCTGCTTTTTGGTATTCGTTTTTGCTAGCGGTTTTTATCGCGCCGTTTTTGACGGCAAACTCCAGTTTACGCTCTTGCGCGAATTTCGCCGTTTGCTTTACGATATTTTCGAGCGAGTTTTCGCCGTTAAATTTAAGCGAGATAAAGGCGTCAAACTGCGAAAAATTTGCCGACACGTTTAGTTCGTCGGAGATTTTTATCACTGGTTCGTTGCTAGATGAAAAATACTCAAAATACCCTCGTACTCGCTCTTTTAGGCGGCTTTTACCAGCTTCGTAAACGACTTTCGGACGTTCGTAGGTCGTTAGCTTCGCGCAGTTTGCGGCTAAAATTTCCATAAAGCCAAAATAGGCCGATTTTACCGCGTTTTCATCGTCTTTTAAAAGCGCGGCGACGTCGGCGAAATTTACGCTTGCCGGATAAACGTCGGTAAATACCTGATAAAGCCAGTCGTACTGCGGCTTCATCGGAGCACCGTTTATATTTACGTAGCCATCTTTTGCTCGGTCGAAATTTGCCGAGATATGCAGCTTGCAAAGCTCATCCGCGCCGATATTTACGCTAAAGTCGTCTGAAACGAGGTCTTTGTGCGTTATCATGCTACGCCTAAAAACCCTGTTTGTTAAAAAATCAAGCATCTGTTCTTTTTCGATGCGTGAGCTAAAATTCGCGTCTATATACGCGTCAAATTCGTCTATGCCCAAATTTGACTGAAAAACGTCCTCCAGTCCGACCTCGGCGAGATAGGCAAGGCCGTTTTTATCAAGATCGGCCGCAAAATCCTTAAAATAAATCGGATCGTTAAAAACTTCCAGATACTCGTGTGCTATATATGAGTTGCTAGCGGATAAGATATAGTCGATGTGAAATTTTAGACTTTCGTAATTTAAGAAAATTTGGCTTACGTTGCCGTCTTTTTGGCAAAATTTCGCGTACTCTCCAAGTACTTTTAAAAGCTCCCTTGCTTTGGCTACTTTTGCGGCTTCTCCTTTTATATCCTTAGTGCCGAACATTAAAAAATCTCTGATCGTATCCTTGATCTTCCAGCCCGGATAGACGTTGTAGCTCACGTACGCCACGCCGTTTGGGCTCAAAAATCGCTTGATCGTTTTTAAAATCGCGTCCTTTACGACGTCAGGCACCCAGCTATAAACGCCGTGGCAGACGATGTAGTCAAATTTTCCGTAATCTCTCACGTCCGCATCCGTAAGATCGCAGATATCTTTTGCTATAAATTTTATATTATCCACGCGCATTTGCGCGGCTAGCTCTTTGGCTTTATTTATCTGCACCTCGCTTAGATCTATGCCAAGAGCCTTTGCCTGCGGGTTTGCGATAGCAAAAGGAAATAAATTTCCGCCGTAGCTGCAGCCGATTTCCAGTACTTTAGCCGTTTTTGACGGCGGCGGCGTTAGCGATAAAAACGAAGCCAAAGCCTCAAGTCGTGTAGGCGAAGTTTCGGGGAAAGCGGCCGAGATATATGGAAGCTCGTCGTAGGATTTTTGGATGTCGTTCATTTTGTAGCCTTAGGTTAAAATATTTTTACGATGATACAGCAACGCCTATTAAATAAGGGTAAATTCGGGCGGTCGCAACAGCCCGAATTTGATTAAAATTTAAGTCCGAAAACGGCCGAAGCGATAAAGACGACGGTCGCCGTGATGAGAAAAATACCGATGATATTTAGCCAGATTCCGGCCTTTATCATCGAGCTGATTTTTACGTAGCCAGAGCCGTATGCGATGGCGTTTGGCGGTGTGGCGACGGGCAGCATAAATGCAAACGTAGCCGCCATAGCAACCGGGATCGTAAATAGCATCACGTTTGCACCGGTATAGCCAAGTCCCGCGCTAACGCCTGCGATGACGGGCAAAAAGGCCGCTGCGGTAGCGGTGTTTGACGTGATCTCGGTGAGGAAAATGACGAGCGTTACGACAGCCATGATGATTGCCGCGATAGGTAGCGCGCCGAGAGCAGAGACCTGATGTCCGATCCAAAGCGACAGCCCGCTGCTGCTAAACTGCGCTGAGAGCGACAAGCCGCCGCCAAAGAGTATGAGGATATCCCACGGCAGCTTTTTGGCGCTATCCCAGTCGATGAGGCGTTCGCCGCTTTTGTTTGCCGGTACGATAAATAGCAAAATCGCCGTACTCATCGCGATTATCGCATCAAGGCTGGCGATTTTTATCTCAAAGGACTTTAGGATAAAGCCTAGCGATATCCAGCACGCGGCCGCTGCTACGAAGATGACTCCGACTAGCTTTTCTGGTGTAGTTATGGGTCCTAGTTTATCTAGCTCGTCTTGGATCACTTTTTTGCCGTTTGGTATCTCACCGATTTCTGGCCTAAAGAGTACGTAGGTGAGCAAAAACCAGCACGCCGCGAGCATAACGACGCTAAGCGGCACACCCACTAACATCCATTCAAAAAAGCCGATCTCGATGCCAAATTCGTTTTTCATGTATGCGACTAACAGGGCATTTGGCGGAGTACCGATGATGGTGCCCACTGAGCCGATAGAGGCGGCGTAGGCGATGCCTAGCATCAGCGAGATGCCGAAATTTGAGCTAAAGGTGCTCGTTTTTTCTTTTATCTCCTTTGCGATGTCGCGGCCTTTGTGAAATACCGTATTCATAAAGCCGCCCTGCACGCCTTTTCGCGAAATTTCGTCCAAATTTGCCACGTCCTCAATCGCCGTAAACGTCCATTTTTGAGTCGTTAAGCGTCCGACTAAATGCAGTACGCTTAGGCCCACCGGAAGCATCATTATGGCGGTTGCGGTGTTGCTCACCCACATGGATAAAAATCCTGTCGCCACCATAAACCCCGCCACCAGCCGCCTAGGGCTCGTGCCAACTAAAAGCACGATGCCAAGGGCGATTCTGGTGTGTAGATTCCACCTTTGCATCGCAAGGGCTAACACAAAGCCCCCCATAAAAAGATAGATGGTGTCCGAAGCATACGGCGCGGCGACTACCTTAAACGCATCGACGCCTAGCACCGGAAATGCCACCATCGGTACCAGGGCGGTTGCGGGCAGGGCGATGGCCTCGGTCATCCACCACGCCGCCATCAGCGCAGCTACTGCGGCAACGACTGGCATAGCTTCTACATGCAGCTTTTTGCCCTTGGCTGCAGCTAGGGCGATGTCTCCTGCGTTTGCGGGGAAGATTTTATAAACCCAAATCGCTAGCAAAACGCCTAGCACCAGCCCGATGAGCTCGACTCGGTTTGTTCTTCTGTCTATAGGAATGTTCGGATTTGCCATGATAACTCCTATGCTTGGGATAATTTATAGTACACCTAAAAAGCTTATAGCTTAAAAAATTCTTTTGCTTTAAAATTGATTTTTTACTAAAGTGTTGATAAAAGTAACAACGATTTTAGTTAAAGCGATTTTGGGTATAATGACGGGTTAAAAATTTAAAATCACGGAAGCGAAAATGAACGCAAACGACACCATAAAAATCACGGGCGCGCGCGAGCACAACCTGAAAAATTTAAACCTCGAAATCCCGAAAAATAAGCTCGTAGTTTTCACTGGACTTAGCGGCAGCGGCAAGAGCACGCTAGCGTTTGACACGCTTTATGCCGAGGGGCAGCGCAGATATATGGAGAGTCTATCAAGCTACGCCAGGCAGTTTCTAGACCGCGTAGGCAAGCCAGATGTTGATAAGATCGAAGGCCTCACGCCCGCCATCGCGATAGATCAAAAAACTACGTCCAAAAACCCGCGCTCGACCGTAGGCACGATAACGGAAATTTACGACTACCTGCGCCTTCTTTATGCTCGTATCGGTATCCAGCACTGCCACAAGTGCGGCAAGCCGATCTCTAAAATGTCGGCTAGCGACATCATAAACGAGATCCAAAAGTTGCCCCAGGGCGCCAAAGTCGTCATCTACGCTCCGCTCGTGCGCGAGAAAAAGGGCACGTGGGCGGATCTGATCGAAAATTTACGCGGCAAAGGCTACGTGCGCGCTCAGATAGACGGCGTACAGGTGCGTCTAGACGAGGAGATCGAGCTAGCCAAAACCAAAAAGCACACGATAAAGCTCATCGTAGACCGCATCGTGATAGACGCCGATAACGCGCAGCGCCTAGCCCAAGACGTAGAAAAAGCGCTGGGTGAAAGCTACGGCGAGGTCGAGGTCGAGATCGCAAATGCGCAGGAACTCGGGCTAAAAGAGAGCTTCATCCACTATAGCGAGCACTCGGCATGCTTTGATTGTAAAATTTCATTTACTCCGCTTGAGCCGCTTAGTTTTAGCTTCAACTCCCCAAAAGGCGCGTGCGAGAGGTGCGACGGCCTTGGTATCAGATATAGTCTGGATCTCACCAAAGTGATCGACGAGGAAAAAAGCATCGAAGGCGGCGCAATAAAGCTGCTTTACGGCTACAACATGAGTTATTATTATAAATTTTTGCTGGCTTTTTGCGAGCAAAACGGCATCGACGTAAAGCGCCCCTACTGCGAGCTTAGCGAGGACGAAAAGCGCCTCGTACTCTACGGCAACGTAAAAGAGGTCGAGTTTTTCTGGAAGAAAAACAAGCTACTGCGCAAATTTGAAGGCGCGTTAAAGATCACGCACGGACTGCTAAAAGATTACAAGGACTTTGACGAATACATGAGCGAGAAGGTCTGCGACGACTGCGGCGGACACAGGCTAAAGCCCCAAAGCCTAGCCGTCAAGGTCGCAGGGCGCGGTATCGGCGAGATTTTAGATATGAGTATCGAAAACTGCACTGCGTTTTTCTCGGACGAGTCAAATTTTAGCTACCTTAGCGAATATGATAAAACGATCGCAAAGCCGATATTTAAGGAGATAAACGAGAGGCTGTTTTTCCTCTACGACGTGGGGCTTGGCTATCTATCGCTCGGACGCGACGCGCGCACGATCAGCGGCGGCGAAGCGCAGCGCATCAGGATCGCAAGCCAGATCGGATCGGGCCTTAGCGGCGTGATGTACGTGCTAGATGAGCCTAGCATCGGTCTGCACGAGCGTGATACGCTAAAACTCATCAAAACTCTGCGAAATCTGCAAGCCAAAGGCAACTCGGTTATCGTTGTCGAGCACGATAAAAAGACGATCGAGGAGGCCGACTACGTCGTAGATATCGGGCCTGGAGCCGGGAAATTTGGCGGGCAGATAGTTTTTGCCGGCGACGTGAAAAGCCTGCTAGACTCAAGCACTCAAACAGCGCTTTACATAAACGGCGAAAAGGAAATCGACTATCAAAAAAACCGTAAAAGCGACACGTGGCTTGAAATCTCAAACGTAAATATCAACAACATATCAAATTTAAGCGCGCGCTTTCCGCTGCGAAATTTAGTCGGTATCACGGGAGTTTCTGGCTCGGGCAAAAGCTCGCTTGTGCTACAAACCCTGCTGCCTGAAGCCCAGGAGCAGCTAAACCGCGCCAAAAAGGTAAAAAAGGTTGCGGGAGTAAATTTGAGCGGACTAGAAAATCTAGACAAAGTGATCTACCTCGATCAAAGCCCGATCGGACGCACTCCGCGCTCAAATCCGGCCACCTACACGGGCGTGATGGACGAGATCAGAGGACTTTTTGCGCAGACAAAGGAAGCCAAACTGCGAGGCTACAAGATCGGCAGGTTTAGCTTTAACGTCAAGGGCGGACGCTGCGAAAAGTGCCAAGGCGAGGGCGAGATCACGATCGAGATGCACTTTTTGCCCGACGTAAACGTCGTCTGCGACTCGTGCGGCGGCACTCGCTACAACGCGCAAACGCTAGAAATCCTCTACAAAGGCAAAAGTATCGCCGACGTGCTAAATATGAGCATCGACGAGGCTGTGGAGTTTTTTAAATCCGTGCCTAAAATCGCCAGCAAACTAACGACGCTGCAAGACGTCGGCCTAGGCTACATCACGCTGGGGCAAAACGCCGTGACTCTAAGCGGCGGCGAGGCGCAGCGCGTAAAGCTAGCAAAGGAGCTCAGCCGCTCGGACACGGGAAATACGCTCTATATCCTTGATGAGCCGACTACGGGGCTGCATTTCGCCGACGTCGATAGGCTCGTGCGCGTGCTACATCACTTGGTCGATCTTGGCAACTCGGTCTTTGTCATCGAGCACAACATGGACGTCATCAAAAACTGTGACTACATCGTCGATATGGGGCCCGAAGGCGGCGCAAAGGGCGGTAAAATCATCGCCGAGGGCAGCGTAAAAGAGGTCGCCAAAAATCACGCAAAAACGGGCAGCTATACGGGTAAATTTTTAGCCGAGGAGCTGGAAAATATGAAAAACTCGGCAAAAAAGGCGAAGAAAAAATAAAAAGTTTGAGAAGTTTGCAATGGATCAAATTTGCGGTATAAATTTGATGGTTTGCGGGCTAAACCGCGCCAAATTTAGCCCGCAAAAAACTGCGGTAAATTTAACGAAAGGCAAAAATGAGGCTTTGGACGATAAGTTTTAAATATCTCGATGCAAAGGGGTTAGTCGCGCTGTGGCGCGAGGCTCTACTGGCTAAAAACGTGCTGGCAGGGCTAACTAAAGGCTACAAAAATCACCCGCAGCTTGACCGCTTTTACGCGCATGAAAACGCGCAGGCGGCGATAAATGCGTATCTAGCGGAGGTTTATGCGCAGGCCTGCGCTCGCGGATATAAATTTGACGCGGCAAAAGTGGGCGAATTTGACGAGCGAAATTTAGCCAAAATAGCCGTCACTCGCGGACAGATAGAGTATGAATTCGCCTTTTTGCAAGAGAAGCTAAAATCGCGCGACGTCAAGGCTTATGAGCGAAATTTAAGCGAAAAAAATATAGAAATCGCAAGCATTTTTAAAGAGGTCGAAGGCGAAATCGAGCCGTGGGAGAAGGTGAAAATTTAGCGCCGTCTTACGCACGTCTTTTTGGCTTGCTTGAACAAATTTGATTAAAAACGCCAAAATACATTACGCAGATTTTCCCGAAAATTACGACAAATTTAGAACGTTAAATTTAGATATTTAAAACGCCGTAAAATAGCGCAAATTTGGCGCTAGGCTGATACATTGCTTTGAGCGGGTAAATTTGATTCGGCAATGTGTGGACGGTAAGATAAAAATCTCGCACGAACAGCGCTGCGATAAAATCTAAGATTTACGAGCTAGCGCAGGTGTTTATTAAATTTAGTGTTTTAAATTTGACGTCAAATTTAAAGGACGAAATAGCCAAATTTAAAAAGGCGAACTTGACGTCAAATCTCCGTCAAATTCGCCTTTGTTTTTAGAAATCAAACTGCGCTGACTGGCCAAATTTACAATCAAATTTGATGAATCGGAGCTCGTTTTACTCCGCCTTCATATGCTCGGCGGCAGGCACTTTTGGTAGTCCCGGCATCAGCATAGTTGATCCGCTGACCGCCACGATAAAGCCCGCTCCACCGCGGATCTCAAGCGCGCTAACCTCGAAGCTAAAGCCCTTCGGTCGTCCTAGCAGCTTAGCGTCCGAGCTAAAGCTATACTGCGTTTTTGCGACGCAAACTGGAAAGGCGTCAAAGCCTAGGCGCGAAATCTCGGCTAGATCAGCCTGCGCGCGCGGGCTAAAGACGACGTCTTTGGCGCCGTAAATTTTAGTCGCGATCTTTTCGATCTTGGTTTTGACGGGGTCGTTCGCATCGTAGGTGAAGTTTATCTCGCGAGCTGGTTTTCCGCAGATTTGCGCGACTTTTTTAGCCAGATCCTCTGTGCCCACGCTTCCTTTTAAAAAGCCCTCGCACACGCTAAACTCAGCCCCCGACTCCTCGCAAAGAGCGCGCACGTGAGCGATCTCCTCGTCCGTATCGGTTGCGAATTTATTTAGCGCGACGATGACGTTTTGGTTGAAATTTTTTAGATTTTCTATGTGGGCTTTTAGGTTTTCGCCGCCTAGTTTTAGCGCGTCCAAATTTGGCTGGGAGATGCCGTCTTTATCGCATCCGCCGTTATATTTTAGCGAGCGGATAGTGCTTACTAGCACGACGCACTTTGGCGCGAGTCCTGCGGTGCGACACTTGATATCGAGGAACTTTTGCGCTCCTAGCTCGGCGCCAAACCCCGCCTCGGTCACGACGTAGCCCGCTAAATTTAGCGCCGTTTTAGTTGCGATGACGCTGTTGCAGCCGTGCGCGATGTTTGCAAACGGTCCGCCGTGGATGAGCACGGGCGTGCCCTCTAGAGTTTGCACGAGGTTTGGTTTTATCGCCTCTTTTAGCAGGACGCAGACGGCGTCGGCGCAGTTTAGGGATTTTGCGCGCACGAGGCCGCCGTCTTTATCGTAGGCGACGACGATGTTTTCTACGCGCTCTTTTAGATTTTTTAGGTCGGTTGCGAGGCATAGGATCGCCATTATTTCGCTAGCGGCGGTGATGACAAATCCATCTTTTCGCGTAAATTTATTGCTCTTTTCAAGGCCGATTTCGATCTCTCTTAGCGAGCGGTCGTTCATATCCATGCAGCGTTTGAAAACGACGCGCGCAGGGTCGATATTTAGGGCGTTGCCGTGGTGGATGTGGTTATCTAGCATCGCTGCTATGAGGTTGTTTGCCGAGGTAATAGCGTGAAAGTCGCCGTTAAAGTGCAGGTTGATATCCTCGCTAGGCGTCACTTGCGAGTATCCGCCGCCCGTCGCTCCGCCTTTTATACCAAAAACAGGCCCAAGGCTTGGTTCTCTAAGCGCGGCGCATACGCGTTTGCCGATACGCGCTAAGCCGTCAGATAACCCCACGGTCACGGTCGTTTTGCCCTCGCCGTAGGGCGTCGGGTTGGTCGCGGTAACTAGGATGAGGTTTGCGCCAGGCGCGCTACCTAGTCGGGGCTCGATCTTGGCTTTCAGCTTACCGAAGGTGTCTAGCGCCTCCTCGCCTAGCCCCAGTTTTGCGCCGATTTTTACGATATTTTGCGGCTTTGCGCTCGCTTCTATTTCTCTGTCGCTTAGCATCGTCTTTCCTTAAAAATTTGATTTAAAATGATTTTGTAATTTTACCTCGCAAATGCGAAAAATCTCATTAAATTTTAGCCGCTCGTAATCAAATTTGGGCTAAATTTGAAACTAAATTTGACAAAGGATCGCGATGAAGGCGGTGAATGTTTTGCTTTACGAGGGGTTTACGACGATGGACGCGCTAGGACCCGCCGAGGCGCTATCTAGGGCGCTGGATGACGGGCGAAAGTGCTACGAGATAGAGTATTTCTCGGCTACTGGCGGACTCGTCGGCGGCAGTACGAATGCTAAAATTTGGACGCGAAAGCTAAGCGAGATAGCTAAATTTGACGTTTTGCTCGTGCCGGGCGGTTTTGCGACTAGGGAGCTTGCGTATGATGGCGAGTTTATCGCTATTTTGGGCGAGCTAGCACGCAGACACGAGCATGTGATCACGGCGTGTACGGGCTCGGTTTTGCTAGCTAAAACAGGACTTTTGGACGGCATGGAGGCCACGAGCAACAAGCTATCATGGAAGTGGGTGACCTCAGAGGCTCCTAGCGTACGCTGGGTGCGTGCTGCTAGGTGGTGCGTTAGCGGGAAATTTTACACCAGCTCGGGCGTGAGCGCGGGTATCGACGCGGCTCTGGGTTTTATCGCCGATATGCACGGGCAAAGCGAAGCCCAGAGGATAGCTCGGACGATGGAGTATGTGTGGAGTAGCGACAAAAACGCGGATCTATTTTAAAATTTAGCTTGCGGCGGTTGCTAAAATTTGACGGTCAAATATAAGCCTAGTTAAATTTCGAGGCACCGTGCCTGAAAGATGCGTGAAAAACGAATTTACAAAATTAGCCGTTCAAAAGCACTGGTATAAAAAGAGCAAATTTAGTCTGATAGTCGGAAGGCTTCCAAATTTACGGCAAAAAAGTAAACAATCCAAAACAATGCAAATTTTACTGCCAAAAATCGCGAATTTTATAAATTTAGCGATTTTGGGCGACAGACTCATCGCCGTTTAGAGCGTCTTAAGCTTTTCGCGCACCAAGGCAACGTAAATCATCGCTAGCGTCGTCGCAAACCAGATGACGTAAGGTAAGCAAAAAACAAAAGGCTTTTCGTAGTAGTCGTATTGCACGCCGACGTTGCGGCCGATGTAGAGGTAAAATCCGCCCACGATAACAAGGTAAAACATCACGGCAATGGCGTCGCAAACGCGGACTAGCTTGCTTAGCGGGCGCTTAGGTTCTGTTTTGGTTACGTGATAGTTATTCATTTTTTCTCCTTTATTTTTGGGAAATGTTATCATAATTTGCGTAAAATTTTGATGACATATAGTAAATTTTAAAGCAAAAAATTCACAACTAAAAAAATAATAAAATTTAAGCGGATTTTATGGGGGGGGGTAGAATACGCTCTTAATATTATTTTAAAGGATAAAAATGAATTTTTATTTTTTTGATGCGAAAGACTTGAGGCGCGTCGGTAGGTTTCTGGCTATTTTTATATCGTTTGCTATAGGTATTGGAGTCAGTGTCTTGTGCGTTCATTTTTTAAAAGACGATAGCTACTCTTTGCTATTTATAGTTGTTATCCCTTTGGTATATTTAGGGCTTAAATTTTATTCAAAATGCCCAAACTGCAAAAAGAGTTTTTGTACTAGAAAAATAGGCCAAGAGACGTTGCGTGAGGAGCTGGCGAAAGGAACTAAAAAGGTGGATAATAGAACAGTAAGCACAACGTTTAGGATAAAAGATATAGAAATTTATACTAAATGCGATAAGTGCGGTTTTGAAAATTTTTATACGGTAACCAAAAAAACAGAGGTGTAATTTTTAAGGATTTTAAACGTCTTAAAAATTTTAATCAATAGGAGTAGAAAATGGTAAATGAAAATTTCAAAAAATGGGCTTTGGGTTTTAGCGGTTGCGACGGTGGAGACATCGGTAGCGCGCAAAGCCCGAGCGTTTGGCTATGTGGACTTGAGTGGGGCGGCGGGTTTAAGCCTGAAGAGCTGGCTGATGAGTTTAAGAATGACGTTAGCGAGCCGTCCGTAGGATACGAGAGTCATGAGCGAAATTTGGCCTATCAATACAATATCAAAGCCATAAAGTTACTTTGCGCGCTTAACGGAGCGAGCGATCATATCAAATTTAACGAAACCGTAAAGCCGTTTACGCAAGGCGCAAAGGGATATTTTAAGCTAAATTTATATCCGCTTGCGTTTAAAAATACTAGTCATAGTCTTTGGAGCGAAGGTTTTGCCGAGGCGACAGGTCTGAAAAATAAGGGCGAATATATACGCTGGATAGAGCAAAATCGCTTCCCTAAACTTAGGGCATGGGCAAAAGAGCGTAAACCGCGCCTAATAATCTGCGTGGGAATAAGCTATAAGAACGAATTTATCGCGGCATTTGGCGGCGAGGGCGTGCAGGTGAAGGAAGCGGTCGCAGGCGGTAAGAAATTTTATTATTTTAAAAACAAGGCTGGCACAATCGTGGCGATAACGTATTTCTTGGGCAATCCACACGGTTTAAATTCTGACGCGGCGATAAAAGCTACTGGAGAGAAAATAGCTCAAATTTTAGCTCAAAACGGCAAATAAACTTAGCGTTAAAGGCATTAAATAACTAAAATTTACCGTGATCGCACGCCAAAAAAACGGCGAGTGTGATTTGAGCGTACTTCACGCACTCGCCAAATTTGCCTCACGCTACCACAGTTTTAGGCAGACTTGCCCTATTATGACAGCGATGGGAGCTCCGTTTATGTCGTAGGTGTTGCTCGAGTTTGAACCAAAATCGGGCTTGACGACATTGCCTTGTATCACCCAAGTGTTGCTTGAGTTTGCGCCGTATTTGGGCTTTATTTTTTTGCCGTCAAACTCAAATGTGTTAGAGGAGTTGGCTCCGGTTTTGGGCTTTAGCACGCCGCCGTCAAATTCAAACGTATTGTGCGTGGTTGCGCCGTATTTGGGCTTTAGCTCGTTGCCCTCATATACCCAAGTGCCGTTGCCCGCAGACCTTCCGTCCCAGTTGATTTTCGGCATTTCGTCCTCCTAAAATAAGTTATAATCAATCACTTTGCGCGGCTTGTTTCTTTTGCTTTTATCGCTTCGTAAATTTCATCCGCGCTCGTTAAATTTGCGTCCAAAAACTCCTGCGCCTTTTTGAGAGTGCGCGCCCCCATGATGCCGTCGGCCTTGACGCCGATAGTCTTTTGCACGTATAAAATTTTCTCTTTTTGCGTGATCTGCGGCGCGGTTTTGGCCTCGGCGGTCGAGTTTGCTTCTCGCGCCGTCTCGTTTGAGCCGTCAAATTTAGCCGTCATCTCGCGAAATTTGGCCTCCAGGCTGCGCGATGCCTCAAACCGCTCGTCAAGCTGCATAAGAGTCGGCGCGTAACCAAAACTTGATATCGCGCCGTAGATCGCGCCGACTGCTCCAAAGCCCGCTAAAATTTTAAAAAACAGAGCAAAAGCCTCTTTGTTTCGCATGCTTTGGCGGTACTCTTTAGGCACGGCACTACGGCGAAACAGAGTAACCAGCGCGCTAAGAGGCGCCAAGACGCACCAAGCAGCGCCCGCGCAAACTGCCAAAAATATAAGCGTATAAATAGGCGCCATGATGTAGCGCTCGGCTAAATTTTCGCCCAAAAATCCCGCCGTAAAAACTAGCGCAATCAGCCAAAACACCGAGCCCAGCCCGAACCAAACCGCAGGAGAATATACGGGAGAGATTTTATCCAGGCATTTTTTCATCGTTTCGCCTAGCTTGCTCGCCGCGCCCCTTGAGACATAGCCGTCGCAGGCCTCTATCACGGCGTTTGCGGCCTCGGTTTGCGCGCCGCCTGTTTTAGCGATACGCTTTAGCGCGGAGTCAAGAGCTGGCTGCGAGCAGTAGCGCGTAAAAAATTTAAACGCCTCGCGCCTAGTTATCTTGCCGTCGGCGTCAATCTTTTCTAGCATAGATATCTCGTCTGCGAAAAGATCGTCGAAAAACGGCGGCCTGATAAATGCGTAGGGCGGGTTGCTAAAGCCCACCGCCTCGTACTCCTTGCCTAGCAGGATAAAATTTAGCCGCGTTATTGCGCTAGAGCCCACGTAAGAAAACAGATGCGAGCTCTCGTCTCCGCTCTCTTCGTCTTGATGAAACGGTATCGTTTGCGAGAGAAATTTGCAGGTGCGAGCGCATAAAAAGTCTAAAAGCTCGTCGGCGTAGGCGCGCGATTTTATGCGTAAATTTACGCTCGGTTTTGCGCAGGCGCCGATGTTTGCTACCGTGGTAAAGTATCCGTGTCCGCTACACTGGGCGCACTGCACGTAGCCTGATCCCCCGCATCCGCCGCACCTAACCGTGCCAGATCCCGAGCAGCCGTAGCAGGTATTTGAGCCGCTGCCTCCGCATGATGAACAGCTCTCGTAGCGATACGTCACGTAGGTGCTACCGTCTGAGTTATACTGGGTGTGAGGGCGATTTACGCCGCCACTGCCGCCGCACATGGAGCAGCTTTGTCGTCCGCGTCCGCCGCAGCTGGAGCAGGTTTTTTTGCCTCGTCCGCCGCACTCGCCGCATCTCGTCTGCCCGTCGCCGCCGCAGTTGCCGCAGCGCTCGCTCATGCTAAAGGGCTTAAAATCGTAATACCTAACCGTGCCGCCTGATTTTGCGACGGCCTCTTTTGCGTCTTGGCGTAGCTCGGTGAGTAAAATCTCGCGCAAATCGGCGCTATCTCTAGCCTGCAGCAAGCACTCTCTGGCGTGATTTTCGTAGCCGCGCACGTCGCCTCCGAAGTGTATCTGTTCTTTTGCGCCGCCTGCGATCTTGCTCTCCTCGCGCTTGCCGTAAAACTCCCACGTCACGCTAGCCGTGGCTTCAAAATCAAAAATTTCGTGCGAAATTTCTACCAAATCCTCAGGCTTAGCTTGGTTGCCGTTTATTAGATTGCGCAGCCCTTTTAAAAACGGCTCGTGCAAATTTAGCTCGTCAAATTCGCTCATTTTAAATCCTAAATTTTTACTTGTCTATTCCCGCGCGCTTTTTTATCTCGCTTAAAAACTCCGCTCCGCCGTCGCCAAAAGCCTCGCGCGGCACGGCGTAAAACATGGAGTTTGCGATGATAACGACGACGAAACTACCGACATAGCGGGCGTCGCTGATGACGTTATAAAAATATCTGCCCTCGCCGAATTTGCTTTTTTGCACGAAAAACCCATCCTCTAAGATCACACTTTTTGGTCCGAATTCGCCGTAGTTTGCTTTATTTATCAGCGCGCGAGTAAGCAGCCAAGGCCGCAGCCCAGTAGCGTAAAGTAGAGTAAAAAACGCGGCCATCCACGATAGGTAGGCTAGATTTTCCACGCCGCTAAAACCGTAATCCCTAAGCAAGTCGCTAAGCTCCCTGAAGTAAAATTTGACGCACAAAAGCGTGATAAAAAACATGCCAAGAGCCGACGCCGTAAAGTCGCATATACGTATGTTTCGCATAAATTTATCGCCCTTATAGACTATCTTGCCCACCTCACGCGTCATGGCTTTATACTCGGCGCTAGGCTTTATCTCAAATTCGGCTTTTAAATTTGACATTTGCTTCCTTTAAATTTTGATGAGATATTATCAAATTTGGCCTAAATTTACGCTATTTTTAAAATCGCCGCTAAAACGATAATTAAGCCCAAATTTAGTAAAATCGCCGCCAAGACGCGAGGTCGCGTAATACGTTATAAAGGCAAACGATGCAAAGTTTAACTCCATAAATTCCGCTAAATTTAAACCAAATCAACCAATCAATTTAAATTTAAGGCAGAATCATGAAAAGACGAGACTTTCTAAAACTAGGCGCGCTCGCGGCAGCTTCGGCGCAAGCAAAACAGTTTGACGCCGCGGCGCAGGCGATATTTGACGAGCAGATGGGACTTTGCGCGAATAAATTCGGCGCGTTTTACGTAAAAACCATCGGCAGCAGGGTCGTGGGCACAGAGCCTTTTGAGGGCGACGCGATGCCTACGGTGTTAAACAACGCCCTAAGCGATCACATCCAAAACGAAACGCGCGTAAAATACCCCTACGTGCGCAAAAGCTTCCTCGCAGACCCGTCAAATCCAAAACCCGAGCTTCGCGGTAAAGAGCCGTTCGTGCGCGTTAGCTGGGATGAGGCGATAAAGCTAAGCGCTAAAATTTTAAAAGAAAACTTCGACAAATACGGCTCGGAGGCCATTTACGGGCAGCTTTATCAGTGGGGCAGCCTCGGTAAGGTCGGTCACTCGCAGCGCACCGCAAAGCGCATGCTAAACGCGCTAGGCGGCTACGTGAGCGAGCTTGGCGGCTACTCATACGGCGCGGCGACGGCGTTTTTGCCTCACGTGACGGGCTCTATCGATCCGACGCATAATCCTACGCGCTGGGAGGGCGTGGTAAAGGAGGCTAAAACGATCATGTTTTGGGGCACGAATCCGGTCGTCTCAAACAAGATCGCTATCGGCGTACCGATGCACAACTCCTACGCCTACTACGAGATTATGAAGGATAAATTTAAAAAAGGCGAGATGAAAATTTATAGCGTGGACGTTTACCGCAACGAAACGGCGGAGTATTTCGGCGCGCAGTATCTTGCCGTGCGCCCCTGCACCGATATGGCGATGCTGATCGGGCTTTGCGAATATCTTTACGAAAACGGCCTTTACGACAAGGAATTTATAGAGCGCTACACGGTCGGGTTCGATAAATTTAAGGATTATTTCACGGGCGCGAAAGACGGCGTGAAAAAGGATCTCGCGTGGGCGAGTAAAATTTGCGGCGTGAGCGAAAAGAAGCTAAAAGAGCTAGCGGGTACGCTGGCCAAAAAAGACACGCTCATAGTTACAGGCTACGCGATACAGCGCCAGCACCACGGCGAGATGGCGTACTGGGCGCTGATCACGCTAGCGGCGATGCTAGGCGACATCGGCAAGACGGGGCGCGGCTACGTGATGAACGATCAGATGCATAAAAACGCCGATATTAGCTTCGTCTCGCCAAAGCTTCAGGCCTTTAATCCCGCGGTAAACGAAAAATACATCGCCCCGCAGGGCAAGCTAGCCAAAGCCAAATACCACGAGATACCAAACAGCAGGCTCATAGACGCGATCATGGAGCCGGGCAAGCAGATCGGGCGCAACGGCAAAAAATACGTCATGCCGCACATTAGAGTGATGTTTAACGCCAACGGCTCGACCTTCACCCGCCACCCCGATACAAACCGCGCGGTCGCAGCAATGAAAAAGATCGAAGCGATCATCACCACAGAGCCGTTTTGGACGAGTACGGCAAAGCTCAGCGACATCGTGCTGCCATCGGCTCTTGAGTGCGAGCGCACGGATATCGAGTTTGCAAACTCCACTAGCGAATACCTTTTTGCGATTAAACCGCTAGTAAAGCCCGCA
This sequence comes from uncultured Campylobacter sp., assembly GCA_937896205.1. Classification (GTDB taxonomy): domain Bacteria; phylum Campylobacterota; class Campylobacteria; order Campylobacterales; family Campylobacteraceae; genus Campylobacter_A. The sequence goes on from CALBNA010000232.1 coordinate 19,224, forward strand.
GGCGAGAGCAAGAGCGACTTTGAGATCGCTCGGCTCATCTGCGCGCAGTGGGGCGAGGAGTACGAGCAAGCCTTTAGCGAGGGCAAAACGGAGCTTGAGTGGGTGAAAGAAATCTACGAAAACGCCGCAAAGCAAGCCGAAGGCATGGGTATAGCGATGCCTAAATTTGAGGAGTTTTGGCAAAGGGGCTACGTCAAATTTGATAAGATCGACGAGAAAAAGCGATATTTTACAAACTACGCGGACTTCCGCGCCGATCCCGAGAAAAACGCGCTAAAAACACCGTCTGGCAAGATCGAGCTCTACTCCGAAGCGGTCGAAAAGCTAGGTTACGCCGACTGCCCGCCGCACGCGACGTGGATGGAGCCGTTTGAGTGGCTGGGTGGCGACGTGAGCAAGTATCCTATCGCCATCAGCGGCGCGCACTCTAAATTTAGGCTCCACTCGCAGCTAAACAGCTCGCTCATCCGCAACTACGCCGAGATCGCAAACCGCGAACCCGCGCTCATCAGCCCCGCCACGGCAAAGGCGCGCGGCATAAAAACGGGCGACGTGGTGAGGATCTACAACGACCGAGGCGAGATCCTCTGCGGCGCGCTGGTGAGTGACACCGCGCAAGATAACGTCGTGATCGTAAGCGAAGGTGCGTGGTACGATCCTGCCGTCTGGGGTGAGCGTAGCCTATGCAAACACGGCAACATAAACGTACTAACCAAGGACGCGCCTAGCTCGCAGCTCTCGCAAAGCAATACCGCACACACGAGCATGGTGCAGATAGAGAAATTTAAAGGCGAACTGCCGAGCATAACGGTGTTTGATAGGCCTGTGACGATAGAGGCTTAGGCTTTAAAGTAAAATAGTCGGCATGATATTTTGTCACATAAAATTACTAGCGACCTTATAAATTTAACATAAAAATTTGGTGATCAAAGATATAATGTTTTTAAAAATTTATTGATTTAAAGACAGGTATGGTTAAAGATATGAGTTCTGGTCAGGAAACGGACATTTTTAATTGTCCGACTATTTTATATATTAAAAATCTTGGTTTAGAAAAATCGGATGCAAATTTAGAACATCTAATTTATCTATTCCATCAAGATTTGGGAATTGATTTAAAGCGTGAAATAGTATCTTCCATAGGAAGACAAACTAATAGCAAGAAAATATATGATTTTATATCTCAAGAG
>CALBNA010000233.1 GCA_937896205.1 uncultured Campylobacter sp.
GGGTAAGAGTAATAAAAAGCATAGATTTCGCCCGAGAAATAAAAATAAGCAAGAAAATTTAGACCAAAATACGCAAAACGGCGAGCAAAAAGCTAGCCAAAGTGTGATAGATAATTTCTTTTTAGAGCCTTTTGACGGCGGCGAACAGCATGCCCAAAACGGCGAGCAAGCTAATACTAACAAACAAAACGGTAAAAGAAATCGTAGTAAAAATGGCAAACAAAACTCCCAAAATAGCGCGCAAAGCGAAAACAAAAACGCTAACAAACAAACCGCAAACGTCGAAAATCAAACGGGCGAAGCTAAGCCGAAAAAACAGCGAAAGCCGAAGAAAAATTTACCTGCCAAGCTAAGCGGAAACGAGCAGTGGCAGCAAGATATCGCCGCGTCTATGGAGGCAAACAAGGCCGTCCACGAACTGCGCCTGGAGCCGATGAAATACCTAAACTCGACCGATCACAGGATCCGCATAACGCCTCTTGGCGGACTAGGCGAAATCGGCGGAAATATGACCGTATTTGAGACCGACACGAGCGCGATCATCGTGGATATTGGCATGAGTTTTCCTAGCGAGAGTATGCACGGCGTGGATATCCTGATCCCTGACTTTGACTACGTGCGCAAGATAAAAGACAAGATAAAAGGCGTCGTCATCACGCACGCCCATGAGGACCATATCGGCGCGGTGCCCTACTTTTATAAAGAGTTTAAATTTCCTATCTATGCCACGCCATTACCGCTAGGTATGATAAATAACAAATTTGAAGAGCACGGACTAAAGCAGGAGCGTTCGCTTTTCCGCTCGGTCGAAAAGCGCAAGCCGTATTTGATAGGAGATTTTGAGGTCGAGTGGATACATATCACACACTCTATCATCGATGCTAGCGCGCTTGCCATCACGACAAAGGCCGGCACCATCATCCACACGGGCGACTTTAAGATCGACCACACGCCGATCGACGGCTACCCAACAGATCTTGGTAGACTCGCATACTACGGTGAGCGCGGCGTACTATGCCTCATGAGCGATAGCACGAACAGCTATAGAGAGGGCTTTACTAAAAGCGAAAGCAGCGTGGGTAAGACCTTTGACGCGATATTTTCCAAAGCTAAAGGCCGCGTGATAATGAGCACTTTTAGCTCCAACATCCACCGCGTCTATCAGGCGATCGACTGGGGGCTAAAATATAACCGCAAGGTCTGCGTCATCGGCCGCAGCATGGAGCGTAATCTCTACACGGCGATGGAGCTTGGCTACATCAAGCTGGATAAGAAAATTTTTATCGACGCTAACGAGGTCGGCAAATTTAAAGATAACGAAGTACTGATCGTCACTACCGGCTCTCAGGGCGAGACGATGAGTGCGCTGTACCGAATGGCTACCGACGAGCACAAATACATCAAAATAAAGCCGACCGATCAGATCATCATCAGCTCAAAGGCGATCCCGGGCAACGAAAGCAGCGTCTCGACTGTGCTAAATTTCCTCATCAAATCAGGCGCTAGCGTCGCGTATCAGGACTTTAGCGAGATACACGTGAGCGGTCACGCCGCACAAGAGGAGCAAAAACTGATGCTACGTCTAATAAAACCTAAATTTTTCCTTCCCGTCCACGGCGAGTACAACCACATCGCAAAGCATAAAGAAACGGCCGTGGCATGTGGCGTAGACGAGCGAAACATCTATCTGATGAGCGACGGCGATCAGATGGAAATTTGCCAAAAATACATGAAGCGCGCCAAGACGGTAAAAACTGGCAAGGTCTTTATCGACAACCAAATCAACAAGCAAATTTCAGACGACGTCGTGATCGATAGGCAAAATTTGGCCGAAGCGGGCGTCGTGATGATCATCGCGCAAATTTCCCGCCACGGCGCTAAGCTCATAAATAAACCTCGCGTCATCAGCTACGGACTCGTGGGCGATAAGCAAGACGGCGAGTTTAGGAAAGAGATGGAGGGCGTGCTGGAGCAGTATCTAAGCAACGTCAAAGAGGAGCTTTTAAAAGACGGCAGGATGCTCGAAGGCCAGGTGCGCCAAGTCATCCGCAAGCATATATTTAGAAAAGTCAAAAAATACCCGACTATCGTGCCGATCATATACCTGATGTAAGGGCGTAAAATGAGCGAGATGATAAAAATAGCTGCTAACGTACTAAAGACCGAAGCTAACGAGCTAACAAGAAATGCCGAAATTTTAGACGGCGAATTTGAAAAAGCGGTCGAGATTTTATACCAAACCAAAGGCAAAGTCGTGGTTACGGGCGTGGGTAAAAGTGGACACGTCGGCGCAAAGATCGCCGCGACGCTTGCTAGCACTGGTACGCCTAGCTTTTTCATGCATCCGACCGAGGCGATGCACGGCGACCTGGGTATGATCGGTAAGGACGATACGCTACTAGCTATCAGCTTTAGCGGCGAGAGCGAGGAGCTAACCAAGATCCTACCTCATGTGCAGCGTTTTGGTGTACCGATAGTTGCGATGGCGAGGGATAAATTTAGCACGCTGGGTAAATTTAGCGACGCGTTTGTGAAGCTTGACGTTAGCAAAGAGGCCTGCCCGCTAGATGCCGCACCGACTAGCTCGACGACGCTAACGTTAGCTCTAGGTGATGCGTTAGCCGTTTGCCTGATGGAAAAGCGAGGCTTTAAAAAAGAGGATTTTGCAAATTTTCATCCAGGTGGAAGTCTTGGCAAGAGATTATTTTTAAAAGTAAAAGACGTGATGAGAAGCGAAAATTTGCCGATAGTACGCTGGAATGCGAGCTTAAAACAGGCGATCGACACGATGACGCACGGCAAACTCGGTACAGTTTTGATCGTCGATAAAGACGGCGTTTTGGATGCGATTTTAAGCGACGGAGACCTTAGGCGCGCGCTGATGAGAGAGGACTTTGATCTAAACGACGCTGCGATCAAATACGCGACGATAAAGCCAAAAGAGCTAAATGATAAAGAGATGTTAGCGATAGATGCGTTAGCGCTCATCGAGCGGTATAAGATACAGCTACTAGCCGTCGTAGAAAACGGCGTTCCGGTCGGCGTTTTACACATACACGACCTTGCAAATTTAGGACTATAAAATGCAAAAAAGCAGATTAAATAAATTTATATCGCATAACACGAGTTATTCGCGTAGAGAGGCTGATGAGCTCATAAAACAGGGCAAAGTTAGCGTAAACGGCCGCGTCGTTAGCGATCTAGCCACTAGCGTTAGCGATGAGGATAAAGTAAAGATAAACGGCCGCATAGTGAGGCTAAAAAAAGAATTTACGATGATCGTTTATCACAAACAAAAAGGCGAACTCGTTAGTAAAAAAGACGACCGCGGACGTAAAACGATCTATGATAGCTTGGACCGACAGTTTGCTAAATTTGTTAGTATCGGGCGGCTTGACTACGCTAGCGAGGGATTACTTTTACTGACGGACGCTCCTGCTATCGCGACTGCGCTGATGAACAGCGACGTCGAGCGCGAATACTATCTAAAGGTAAAAGGCGAGATAACGCCGGAGGTTATAACAGCGATGAACGAGGGCTTTTTCGCTGCGGACGCTACTAAGGGCGCGCATGCTAAAACCGCGATAAAATCAATGGAATTTAAGCCCTTTTTGGACTATAAAATTTTTGGCTCGAGCGGCGGCTTTACGAAGCTAAAAGTCGTGATAAACGAGGGGCAAAACCGCGAGCTACGCCGATTTTTCGGGTGTTTCGACCTTGAGGTGATGGATCTAAAGCGCGTTAGTTTCGGTCGCGTCGATCTTGGTATGCTAAAGCCCGGCAAATGGCGTTATTTTGAAAACGGCGAATACGAAGCGCTGAGGGATTTTCTAAAGGTAAATAACGTTAGATACTAAGGATAAAATTTGAAAAATATTTTAAATACCGTGGCAACCATTGTAGCTACTATTATTTCAACTTTTCTTGCACAGATAGCTATTTCTAAATATAGCGCGGGCAACTTAGAATATCAAGTAAAGTCCGCCAATTATCAATCAATCGAAAAAAATAATGGCTATGAACACAAGCAATGTATAACCCTAATTAATTTAAGCATAGAAAATAATTCAAATTTTAATGAAAAAAATATTCAAGTTAAAATCCCAAATATCTATGAAACTCTATCTAATAATATTGAAATAAATAGCGATATTAAAAATATTGAGTTTAATAAAACAAAAGCAAACTTTATCCAAATTCCAGAACTTAGGCAAAAAGAAAAAGCTAAAATTCAAATAAAATTTACAGGTCTTTCTTGTATAGACACAGATACCCTATATTCACAAAATGATTTATATATATCATCAGATGGCTCATTGGCTCAGAAAAAACAAAAGTTTTTTGATAAATACTATGAATTAACTTTTATGATATCATTATTGGGTGTGCTATTTATTATATTTTTATGCATTGCTTTAGTAATAGATGTTTTAACACCAAAAGAAAAAAAGATAGCAAGTTTAGAAAAGCAAATTATGACATTAAAAGATGAAATAAAGAATAATAAAAGTTAATTGCGATAGGCTCAAGATAAGTTAAAAACTTCCAAAGGAGTTTTTAACTATTATTCTGTCAATAAAAATAAACACATAGTCCGTTCCAGGATTTTGGAAAATAAATTTAGAGAGATTTTGCGGAAGATATGGTGGCTATTAAAATAGCAAATTTAATCGACAAAGATCAAATTGCATCTTTTTCCGTTAACCAGGTATCTCTTGTAGCGGTAAATTTATTCGCCAAATTTAATACAATAAATTGATTGTTAAGTGTTTTTGACAGATAGTAGCTGCTCTCCCAATGCGGTAAAATCGCATACTTCACAATCTTTAGAGTAAAACGAAAAGTGCCAAATAACGCTCAAATTTAACTATTTTACTTTGTAGAGATAATTTAGGAGAATAAAACAAACAGGTTTTAAAAAGCTAAATTTTATTCTCCGAAAGCAAGATAAAAATGAGCGGATTTATCAGCGTTTCTCCGCGTGCGGCGTAGAGCATTACGTCCTCGAAATAGTTATCGTTGATGCCGTAAACGTGATATTCGTACGCGCCGATGCCGTATCCCATCGGAGTGATGTCTACACGCGAGTACCAGGCGTCTTTAGCTAGGATATATCGGCTGGTGTCCTGCGAATAGACCCATAGCACGATATCATCTTTGTTTTTTTGTCGCATTAGCCACGTAAACGAGTTTGAGATGTCGTAGAAAAAGTACGTATCGCCGTTTGGCATCACAGCCTGAGCCGTGTTGTTTAGGTCGCTGATGAGAACCTTGCTCTCAAAGCAGAGGTATTTGTTTAGCTCGATTTCTAGCGGCTTTTTTTCTACGTTGCCGTGGCGAACGACGATCTTGCCCTCGCTAGTATCCACCGAAAACGCGAGCAGCGCCACCACGCCGATGAGTAGCACGGCGGCGAAAATTTGCTTTATCATAATAAAACTCCTCGCAAAAGGTAGTATTTAGCGACGAAAAAGCTGCAAACAAGAGCATTTACGGCCAGCCAAAAAGAGGAAATTTTGAGCAAATGCTCGTAAGGTTTTTTCACGATTAGCTCCACCAAAAACGCCGATATGCCGTAGAAAATACCCAAAAACAGCGAGCCCCAGATGAGGTAGCCGACGTAAAAATACTCGCCCTTTAGCATGCAGTACGGGCATTTGTGATTTGGTTGCTCGTAGACGTAAAGCCCGAAAAAATAAGTAATCGCGTAGTATGCAATAAATAAAAACAGCAGGTTGCAAACAAAGCTCGCCATCGTCTGTTTGAGTAAATTTAGCGTCAAAATGACCGCAAAAATGGCGTAGTAAAATATGACCAAATTTAACTTCGTGTAGCCAAACGGTAGCTTTGGCGCCTGAAACACGACCGAGCAGCAAAAGACGGGCACTTTTAACGGCACGTTACTAAAAAATAGGATCTCGGCGGCAAATTCGATCAAAACGCCGATAAAAAGCGCGGTGAAGATGATGTATTTTCGCTTTAAATACGGAAAATTCGTCGCCTTTAAATCAAGCGAATTTATGATGAGCCACAGCCCAAAGCCAAAGATGAGCAGCAGTTTTAGCAGCAGCAAAATGCCGCCAAATTGATTTGATCCGATGACGCCAGCCGAGCACATGGCGCCGGGCACCACGTCTGCTAGCTCGTTTAGAGATAGCGCGAAAAATACGAACAAAACGATCTTGCAAACTACGGCGAAAAACAAAATCGTATTTACGAGGTAGTTGCGTTTTTCTAGGTCGTACTGTAAATTTGACGTCGAGTTAAAGTCCCATAGCCGCATGATACGCACGACGAAATACTGCGAAATGCCCATCAGCACGATGATGATGAGCTCGATTAGCAAAAACGCGATAACAACGTCCGATAAAAATACGCTCACAGCATCTCTCCGTCTTGCATCCTCACGTAGCCGTCCACGAAGTCCAGATCGTCAAATAAAATATCGTGCGTGGCGACGATGACGGTCTTTTTTAGCTCTTTAAATTTTTTTAGCATTTCGATAAAGATGAGCGAGTTTTGCTTGTCCAAATTTGCCGTCGGTTCGTCGGCTAGTATAACGCTAGGATCCATTGCTAGTGCCCTTGCTATCGCGCATCGCTGTTTCTCGCCGCCGCTTAGCTTTGAGATGATTTGATCTTTTTTGTGCGCGATGTTGGCGAGATTTAGCGCGCGCTCAATTTGCGAATTTAGCTCGGCTTTTTTAAGACTTGTTAGGCTTAGCGGCGCTAGTACGTTTTGATAGACGCTAAGGCCCTCGATCAGGTTAAATGACTGAAATATAAACCCGACCTCGCTGTGCCTAAAATTTGAGCTCATGATGTCGGGTAGCTTTGAGACGTTGCGACCGTTGATCAGCGCTTCTCCGCTACTTGGTTTGCTAAGCGCGCCGAGTATTCCTAGCAGCGTGCTTTTGCCGCTACCGCTGACGCCTTTTAGGATGACTAGATCGCCGCTTTTTACCGTCAAATTTATATTTTTCAGTGCGTGAAATTCGTTTGGTTTATTTTGATTGTAAATTTTACAGAGATTTTTTACTTCTATCGCGTTCATTTTACTGCCTCGCTCATGTCGCTAACGGCGATACGCCACGACGGGATGATGACGAATGCCAAAAACGGAATCACGCTAAAAACGAAGATCAAAAATAGCATATTGAAGTCTATTATCGGCGTGAAATCAGTAAAATTCGCCACCTCGCTGCCTAAAAATATATCGCGTAAAAACGGCGCGCCGAATAAAAACACGTAGATATAGGCCCCCGCAACGCCTAGTAAATAGGCGCTAAAAGAAACGACGATGTTTTGGATAAATTTAAGCGCGATGATATTTCTCACGCTAAAGCCGATACTGCGCAATATCGCGATCTCCTTTTTCTTCTCGCCGTAAGCGAGCGAAATTTGATTTTTCAGCAGTATGAAAAACGAAACCATCGCCACGACGTAAAGCACCATGAAAATACCGCCTTTGTAGTAGTAAAGGTGCCTTATTTTGGCTACTCCGTCCTCGATGCTCGTAACCTCGGTGTTTGGATAGACGTTTTGGATCTTTAGAGCCACTTCGCTGATCTCGTTTACGTTTGGCACCTCGACGTAGAGCCTCGTGTATTCGCCCTCTTTTAGACTTAGTACTTCGCGCGCGGTGGCGGGATTCATATAGATGACGTCGTTTGAGACGATGCCCGTTTCATGCGGCGCTGTTTTGTTGATCTTTATCGGGATCATTTTTTCTTCGGTTAAAAAGTTAAAAACGTCCTCGTAATAAAGCTCCGCCATCTCTTTTTTCACGCCTTCGCCCACGATCATCTCGTTTTCGTCTAAATTTTCATCGCCGACGATGTGAAACCAGACTCTTTTTTGCGCGAAATAATACTCTCCCTCTACCGCTCCCTCGACGCTAGCAACGCCTGGGATCTTTGAGACGTCGTAGATGTAGCCGTCGTGCATCAGGTCGCGCTTGCCCGCGCGTAGAGCTTCGACGACGACTTCGGGCTTTGAGCGGGTCAAATTTGTAAGGTCGCTTTGGATGGAGCTTGAGACAAAAAGAACCGCGCTTAAGATAAACACGATAAAAGTGAAGATAAAAAAGCTAAAAGCGTGATCGGCACGGTCTTTATAGAGCAGCGTAACTGCGTAATCGATAAAATTTTTACTCGGCATAGACAAACTTCCCGTACTCTTTTGAAATAAAATTCGTCGAAATTTGCGCGTCTTTGACGGATTTTTGGATCAAATTGAGATGAGCCTCCTTGCCCGCTCTATCAAAGCCTAGATAATGCGCCCCGATACAAACGTAAATAAGCGCAAAAAAGCCCGCTAAAACGCAGATGAGTCTCACATCAACCTCTCAACCAAAAGCGTAGTTATCTCGTCAAATTTGACGATCTGTTTGCCGCCGTGATCTTTGGCGAATGTTTTAGCGTCCTCTTCGCTGGCAAACGGAATCAGCTCGTTGCCCATAGGTCCGAGTACATTTGAGCCGGTTACGTAGTAGGCGGTTCTAGCGTCGATTTTGTTTAGCTTGTAGTAGTCGCTAACGAAAATTTGATCGTCTTTTTTGCCTTTTTCGAAATAATACTTCATCATATCCTTGACGCCGTCAAAGTAAAGCTCCTCTTTGCTTGTTTTCATCATCGTCGCCCACTGCGGGTTTTTGCCGATCAGCATGCCGCAAACCGGGCAGCGCGCGCCTTTTGGTACGACGATCCTCTCGGCTTTTTGCGCTTTTTGCTTAGATTTTGAGGCCTGATCGCTAGTGCCTAAATTTGCCGGAGCGTCCCATAGGTAAAGTGCTGCTGCTTGTAGGTGCTTGTCGTACTCAGGAGCTTTGCTAGCGCCCTTTGCGTCGCATGTTTTTTTGAGGTGAGCTTTTAGCTCTGAGATGGCTTTAAAGCTTTTTGGATCGACTTTCTCACAGTTTGCTTCGTAAAATTCCTTACCCTGCGCGTAAACGCCGCCTTCGCGTTTAGCTTTGATCATCTTGTTATCGCCTTCAAAGTCCTGTCCGGCGATCTCGTATGCTTTGGCAAAGTCCATTATCTCGCCGCCGTTTTCGGCCTGGAACTCTTTCGCGTCGGCCTCGGTTGAAAAGGCGTATTTGCTGTTTCTAGTCATCGTGCCGCCGATTTTACTACCGACGACGTAAAAGGCTTTATTCGCATCGATCAAATTTAGATTTTTCGTATCTACGACCTGCGCGTCGCTTGGGATTTTTCCTTCCGTGAGCTCGTATAAGCAGTGGAGCGATGCTACTTGTTTGCCGTTATAGACGTGGTTTGTTTTGTAGAATTTAACCAAATTCATGCCGCAAACGGCGCAATACTCTTTATCCTCGCCGCTTCCTACTAGTGTAGCTTTGCTTGGATCCACGCTTTGAAACATCGGCTTCATCTTGCCGGCTTGCTCGTTTGCTTCGGCACCGAAAAGTAGCGCCGCTAGTAGCGCCGAACCCAAAATAGAACGTAAAATCATATTATCTCCTTAAATTATTTAGTTTTATTTGTTTCCGGTTTTAAAAACTCTGCATTCTCGCACGCTACTTTTAGGCCTTTTGCACAGCTTTTGTCAAAGAGCTCTTTAGCCTTGGCGATATCGGCCGCGACGCCTTTGCCCTCGGCGTACATTATGGCTAGGTTGTTGCAGCCTTTGTCGTAGTTTAGGTTGCAGGATTTTTCGTAAAATTCTTTAGCTTTGGCGTAGTCTTGCTCCGTGCCTTGGCCGAATGCATATAAAAAGCCGAGGTTGTCGCAGCCGATGCCGACGCCGCCAGCGCAGGCCTTTTCGTAAAAGGCTTTTGCTTTAGCGTAGTCTTTTTCTACGCCCATGCCCTCAAGGTGTAGGTAGCCTAGGTTATTGCAGCCCATCATATCGCCGTAGTTGCAGGCTTTGGTGTAGAGCGAGATGGCTTTTTTGATATCGGTTTTGACGCCTGCACCGTTTGCGTAAAGTAGTCCTAGCGCAGTGCAGCCTTCGTCATCTTGGCAGGCTTTTTCGTAGTATACGGCTGCTTTGGCGAAGTCCTGAGTCGCTCCGCTGCCGCTTTCGTAGATGTAGCCTAGGTTGTTGCAAGCAAGCGCAAATTTGGCGTTGCAGGCTTTTTGGTATAAATTTATTGATTTTTCGTAATTTTTCTCCACGCCGCCCGTGCCTTCGAAATACACCACTGCAAGGTTGTAGCAACCAGAGGCCTTGTTTTCCTCGTGGCAGGCTTTTTCGTAGATTTCTATCAGCTTTTTATGGTCGCCGCTTTGCTGGGCTTGCATGCCTTCTTGGATAAAGCCCGCGTTTGCGCCGGCGCATAAAACCGCCACCATTAGTAGTTTTTTATACATTTTTTCTCCTTTTAAATCGTTTTTACGTCGCGCCCTCTAAAGGCTAGCGCGGTTATCAAAAGCATGCAGCCAAGCGCGATATAGACGCTAATGTGCACCGGCGGCAAATCTCCGCTGGCATAAGAGTGCATGCCCGTTAGGTAAAAATTTACGCCAAAATAAGTCATCGCGATCGAAGCGTAAGAGAACACCGATGCGATCAAAAATACGTAGAGCGAATTTAGCTTCGGTATAAAGCGCAGGTGCAGCGCGATCGCGTAAACTAGGATCGATACGTATGACCACGTTTCCTTGCTATCCCAGCCCCAGTAGCGCCCCCAACTCTCGTTCGCCCAAATCCCGCCGAAGAAATTTCCAAGCGTTAGCAAGCAAAGACCGATGATTAGACTAGCTTCATTTATCGCTGCGATATATCTGATCTGCTCGTTTAACCGAGCTTCGCTAGCTTTGTTTTTAAACGCCATAAGCCCTAGCGCGATAAGCCCGAGCACGCAGCCAAGGCCTAAAAATCCATAGCTAGCAGTGATAACCGAGACGTGGATACTGAGCCAATAAGACTTTAGTACCGGGACTAAATTTGTTATCTGCGGATTTACGAAGCTCATGTGAGCCACCAGCATCACGATGCCAGCTAGCAGCGCAGCCGCCGCAAGCGCGAGCAACGAACGCCTAAAAAATATCATCCCAGCTAGCACTCCCGACCAGCCGATATAGATCATTGATTCGTAACTATCGCTCCAAGGCGCGTGCCCAGAGACGTACCAGCGCAGAGCTAAAGCCGCCGTATGCACGGCAAATCCTAGCGCAAACGCCGCTAAAATCGCTCGCTCAAGCGGTAAAATTCGCCTTGATAAAAATACGGACGCAAGTCCTAGCGCAAGCGCGGCAAAACCCAAAATCCAGTAAAAATAAACGAGCTTTTTAAACGCCGAAGTGCGGTTATAAAAGACCTCGGCATCGACTCTGCTAACGCTAGGTAAAATTTCCGTCGAAGCCGTTCGCTGGTAGTTTCTTAGCGCAGCTAGCGCAGAGTCGGCCTTGCCCCAGTTATTATCCGCGATACCTTCTTGCAGGCCGATCAGATAGTCGTTTAACGCGCTTTTTATGTCGATGCTTACTCTTTCGTCGTTAAAGGCGTCGTTTGGCGAGAGCCACGCGTGCTGCGGGTCGTTTGCTACCGGGATAAATTTAAAAAACGTGCCCTTAAACGTGAGATACGCGATGTTTAGCCGCTCGTCAAATTTGATGAGGTCGTTATCGAGCGTGCCTCGTTTTGATAGAGGTTTTTCGTTCGCGGCTTCGACCTGCGCGGCCAGTTTATACTCGCCGTTTGCGTCAAACGCATCCCTAAAACTCGCGTAATCTCCGCTCAAATTTAGCATTTTTTTGATCTCGCCGTTTTTTATTTTGACGATTTTGATATCTTGCCACAGCGCGGGGTTTAGATTCATCCCTAGCACGATTTGTTCGGCGCTTAGACCGTAAAGCGAGTCTGTGCCGGAGATTTTATTTACGATCTCGCCCGCTTCGGTGCTTAGCGGCTTTATCCTGCCCGCGTAGTCTTGCACTAGTAGCTTTGCAAATTCGCCGTTAGCGTGAGCGGCGGTGTTTGCGGCGAAAGTTTTTAAAATCTCGCCCTCATTTTGCTCGGCCGCGTTTGTATTAAAATTTAAAAAACCAAGCGCGATAAACGCCGCGACGAGAGAAAAACGGCTGTTTTTTATGAAATTTATGAGCTTTAAAAATCGGCTATTTTTAGTAAAAAAGTTGCCGATGACTCCGACGCAAAGCAAGAAATATCCGATATAGGTCGGAATTTTGCCCGGGTCGCGGTTAACCTCTAGTACCGTGCCTTGCTCGTCCGTGTCATAGGAGGACTGAAAGAGCTTAAAACCTTGCAAATTTAGCGGGTGATTCATGTAAATTTTATACTTTGCCAAAATCTCGCCCGCGTCAGAGAGCGCCTCTACTTCGCTAGAGTATGAGGACGGGCTTTGCGAGCCGGGGTAGCGCTCAAGCTCAAATTTAATAAGCTTTATCGAAAACGGCAAGCTAACTAGCTTTGAGCCCCAGGTTAGCATTATCTCCTCGCCGTCAAAATTTAGCATACTAGGCTCGCCCAGCCAGCCTACGCCGCCGTGGATTTTAGCTGTTTGTTCGCGCTGCCCTTCGAAACCGGCTTTTACTACGAGAGTGCCGCGCTCGCCTTTGGATGCAGGTTTATAGGAGTCAAATTTGACGGTGAAGTTTTTGGAATTTATACTTTGCGTGAAGCTAAAATTATTATCGCCGATTTGGGTTAAATTTAGCGGATACTCGAAAAATGCGTCTTTGGTTCGGATCTGCAGATACGGCTTTACGCTCACCATCTCGTTTCCACTCTCGCCCGCTCTTACGTGCAGCACGCCCTCGGCGCCCAGATAGCGCGTCAAAGCTGCGCCGATAAATATAACGATAAATGCAGCGTGAAGCACGAAGGAGCCGAAGTGGCGCCACATTTTGGTTTTTATGATGATGGCAATCAAGCAAAGCGCGAGCGCGCTCATGACGCACTCGTACCAGCGCGCCTCATAGACTAAAATTTTAGCCGTTTGCGTATCATAAATGCTCTCTAAAAAGGTTGCGACGCCGGCACCTGCGGCAAGGATAAAGAGAAGGCAGAGCGCAAATTTGTAAGAAGTGAAAAATCTAAATAAATTTACGCCCAAAATCGCCTCTCCGAGTTTTTTACATTATTATATCGTAAGTTTGCCCTGCGTATAGTATAAACATTCTAAGAAGTAATACGCCGACCACGCTAGCAAGCGCGCTAACGTAGAACGCAAACGCGGTGTGAGCGATCTTTTTGCTCAGTGCGAAATTTAAAACTAGCGGTACGCAAAATCCTACACCCACGACGCCGAGCCAAAATAGCTGAGCGTAAATCCCTTCGCTGAAGGCTACGCTTGAGGCTTTTTGCACGTCGCTGCCTGTGATGAGCGAAACGAAAATCATGCCGATTAGTAAAATTTCCATCGCCAAAACCGGCCACTCGACAGCGTGCAAGGTTTTTAGATCGCCGCCGTGCGGGTCTGCTTTAAAGAAAAGCGCGGCTATCAGGCTTGAGCCCGCGATGCCTGCCGATAAGCCAGACGCCACGAAAAGCGCAGGTAAAACAGCGGTATTAAGGATAGGAAATCTAACTAAAACCGAGATCAAAAAGCCCGTATAGGCGCAGATCGCGACCGCAAAAAGAAGCGTAAGCGCAAGAAGTAGCGGACGAAGCGCGTTTACGATTTTCATCACAAGCTCGAAAAGCCCTTTTAAAAAGCTAAGGTTGCGCGTCAAAAACTCTCTTAGGCAATCTTCAAACGCATAAAGGCAGGCTACGAAGCTAAGCGGGATATAGACGCAAAGCGCTGCAACGCCCACGGACATAACCGATGTGAAGTTATAATTAATCAAAATTTTCCAAAAAAGTAGCGGCCTCTCAAGGTCGGCTACCAGGCAGACCATGCCGAGTAAGATCGTAACTAAAGATAGCAATGACGCAGCCTTAAACAGCGGCGTGCTTTCGGTCTGTTTTTTGTAAAATTTGATGAGGATCGCGACGATCAAAGCGCCGCCGCTCATACCCGCTAGCAAGAGATAAACCGCTATCGGCCAGCCCCACTCTACGCCGTGCGAGAAGGTCGCAGTGAAATTTATAGCTCCGTTCATATCACACCCCCAATTTAACCGCAGGAATATAGCGCAGGCTCGGCTTCGTGCCGCACTCAGGATGCATGCGCAGGCTGTCTTTTACGCGAAGTAGCTGGCTGATGTGCGAGTTTTCGTCGTTTAGATCGCCAAATACGATCGCCTCGTATCTGCACGCCTCGATGCAGGCCGGCTCGTGGCCGTCTTTTAAATTCGTATCCAAGCAGAAGTTGCAGCTCTCTGCGGCTCTTGTTTCGTGGTTTATGAAGCGCACGTCGTAAGGACAGGCTACGATGCAGTATTTACAGGCGATACAGTCGTCGGTGTTCATCGTCGTGATACCTGTTTTTTCGTCCTTGTGACAGGCTTTTGTAGGACATACGGTCACGCACGGCGCATCCTCGCACTGCTGGCAGGAAACTCTGACATAGCGCTTTTCTTTCAAATTTAGCGGATCGGTTTTATCCTGGATAAAAAGCCTCATCTGGCCTTTTGGGACCAAATTTACCTTTTGGCAGGCGACCTCGCAGTCGGTACAGCCGACGCATTTGTTCTGATCAAAGATCATGCCGTAGTGCGGCTTTTTGCCGTTTTCCGTAGGGGCGTCTAAATTTATACTCTTGCCCAGTACGCTAGTCGCTCCCGCAACCGCCGCGCCCGAAGCAAGGAATTTAAAAAACGTCCTTCTTGTATTTTGCTCTTTCATATTCTTCTCCATCCGTGTGGATTAAATATCCTAAATTTATCTACCAACGCTACTTCCGTGGCTATGCGCGCCATGGAAATTTCGCGGCTGAGTTTCGCTTAGTTTTTTGGCTGCGCCGGCTAGCTCGCCAGGTTTTAGCGCCTTTACTAGCTCGACTTCAAAAATCAGCGTCGAGCCGCCCGGTATCTCGTCTGCGCCCTCGTCTCCGTAAGCTAGGTGAGACGGGATGACGAATTTATACTTTGAGTTACCGTTCATCATCATGAGGCCCTCTTGTAGGCCGTCTATTAAATTTACCATAGAAAGGATCGCAGGCTCGTTTCTAGAGTACGTATCGTCAAAAACTTTGCCGTTTATGAGGTAGGCTTTGTAGTTTAGCGCTACGACGCTCTCGGGTCTTGGCTTATCGCCGTCGCCGACAGCCATTACTTCATACTGAAGCCCTGATTTAGTCGTTTTGACCTTTTTGTTTTTGGCGTTTTTCGCCATAAATTCTTTGCCCTCTTTTAAATTTTTTTCAAGCGCTTTTTTTAGCGCGTCTTGGGTTAGCTTATTTAGTTTTTCGTCTCTTTGGTTTAGTAGAGAGATGATCTCTTCGTCTGTTAGTTTTTGTTCTTTTTTAAAGGCGTCGGCAAAGCCGTCTAAAATAGCCTTGCTGTCAAATTTAACGCCTAGGCTTTCTTGTTTTTTTAATTGTGCGGAGATATAGGTTCCGGTTGAAATTCCGATGCTGTATGATTCTTTTTGCTCTTGCGTCATCGCCTCTTTATCCGCCGCGCTAGCGCACAAAACGCAGCCGGCCGTTAGGCAAAGAGCTAAAAGCGGGTTTTTGCTAAGTTTAAAACGCATAAATTTACCTTATTAAATTTGGACGCCGCGCTTTTGCGGCGTCCGTAATCGCATCATAAATTGTTGTTTATGATTCTTTGGGCTTCTTTGATGTACTCTTTAGAAGCGTCGAGTCTTTGTTTTGTATATTTAAAGCCGTGCATACCCCATGAGCCGTCTTTTTGTAGCAAGTCAACTGTGTCTTGCGCTTTTTCGATTAGCTCATAAACTCTCGTCTTATCGCTAGGGCTTAGTTTCTTAGTTTCTAAGATAGCATAAAGTCCCTCGATACCGATTTTGACCTGAGAGAAGTCGTTTTTAACAGGAGTTTGCCATCCCATTACTTCGTCGTAAACCTGTTTTTGGTTCTTGAAGTGTAGGGTAGGTTTTAGCTCAGATAGTACCGGGCTGTGGCAGCCTTTAGTATCTTGCATATCTTTATCGGCCCAAGACGTTCTAGCGCACGCCCACATTAGGTCAACGAAGTTATGTCCGTTTTTATCTCTTTGGAAGTGCCAATCTTTAGCGTCTCTCGGTCCTTTAGCAGCATCGCCCGCAACTAGAGATTTTCTTGCAGGATCTACGTCGATCTTCCAGATGTGAGATCTTCTTTGAGTATCAAATCCAGCGTTGTCTTGGAACTGGATAGCGTAGAAGTTCTCGCAGCTCATCATGAACGGCATGTGGCAAGATGCGCAAGTGTTGTCTTTATGTGTATCGGCTCTTGCGGCGATATATGCTTGCTCTTTGTGGCAATCTTTACAATCTTTTCTGATTTTTGGTTTAGTGTAAAGCGCACTTAGGTAGCCTTGCTCTGAGTTATAGTTTACGCCCTTGATAGTCTTATCGCCTACAACCGGACCTGTGTTATCGTGTGGATCGTGGCAAGTGGTGCAGCGCATACCTTTATCGTAGTGAGCGGTAAAGTATGATTGTGAACCCTCAGATCCGCATCCTGGTCCCATTGATTTAAATTTAGAGCTTAGAGATAGGTCAAGCTTGCCTTGGTTTAGAGGATTGGCGCGAGCCAGGTCTGGGCTGTAGTTAAATCTTTGGTGACAGCGTTCGCAGTTTGATGTTCTAAAGTTTGTAGCTCCGTCAAGGTGACCGCCGGCTCCGTGACACTCCTCGCAGCTTACGCCTTTAGAGATAGTGTGTTTTTGAAGCTCTTTAGCATTACCCAGAGCCGCATAGAACTCTTTCTTGGTTTTAAAGTCAAATTTGAACGGGTGGCAAACTTCGCAGTACGAGCCGTTTGCTTGGAAGAACATTGACTTTTTGTATTTAGCGGCGTATGAGGCTAGACCTCTGACGTATCCGCCGTTATCGCCGTAATCAGCTAGAGTTTCTGGGAAATCGGGAACGAAATCTTTGATTTTCTTAACTGTTTCAGGAGTTAAATTTAATGCCCAAGTTCTTTGGAATTGGTTACCGCCTGCTACGACTTGACCCGTACCGTCTCGTAGCAAACCGCCCTCTACGTGATAGGTTCCGCGTAGAAGCCATGCATCTACGTAGCCGAATTTAGTTCTTAGGTGTCCTACGGTGGCGTAAATAACGTCCGGAGTAATACCTTGAGGCAAGATAGACGCAGTATCCGGACTAAATACCGGATCGGTTAGGTTGTTGTTAACCTCCGGATGCTCGCCGGGGAAGCGGATAGTAGTGGCGTGGCGCGATCTGCTCCATACCTCGTACTGCGCAGGGTGGCACTCGCCGCACTTTTCGGATCCTACGAATTTATTAGGAAACTGCAAAGACGAACCCGCAGGTATCCTATACATCATAGAGCTGTAGCCTTTACCGCCGTCTCTTTTACTAGCTTTTGACATATCAAAGCCGTGACCTTCGGCAAGCCACTCAAGTCCACGGTCGTGAACGTCCAGTTTACCGACTGTTTTACCGCCGTATTTAGTGAAAATCGGGTGGTTTTTAAACAGCCACTCATACATCTCTTGCTCTTCTACGATATAGTCTTGCAAGGATATTACGCCTCTACTTTGAAGCGTGCCTTTTGGGTTTGCTATGACGTCTCGTGCTTGTTGAGACATCTGCATGTTGTGTTCTTCGCAACAGGCTTGCGATGCGAAGACGCTAACGCCCATAAGCAAACCTAATAAGGTTTTACTTAAATTCCTCATTGCGCCCTCCTTATAAATTTTGGATCTAAAATCAAAAAGATTTCATACTGATAATGCTATCGTAAAAAGGGGGCGAAAAAAGGGGAAATTTAATAAATTATGAATTTTTAAATTTAATAGTAAATACTACGCCATTATTTATATTTTGCGCGTAAATTCGGGCATGATTTTTTTCGGCTATCACCTTGCTCATATATAGTCCAAGCCCGCTGCCCGACTTTTTCGTAGTAAAATGCGGCTTGAAAATTTTATTTATCGCGACTTTATCTATATTGCCGGCGTTATTTTCGAGCGTTATCGCGCGTTCTCCGTTTTGCAAAAGGGCTGTTATTAAAATTTGCCATCGGTTTGCTTGCGCCCGCTCTTGCGGCAGGTTTAAAAATGCTTCTTTGGCGTTATTTATAATGTTGATTAAAATTTGAATAAGCTCGTTTATGTTGCCGTAAAGCGTAAAATTTTCTTTTATCTCGACTTTTACGTCGATGACGTGCCTTTTTAGCGTCGCGTTTAAAATTTTACAAGCCTGCTCTATAGCTTGTTTTACGTCAAATTCGCTCTTTGGCATATTTGGATTAAAGAAATTTTTAAAATCCTCGATCGTGTCAGACATAAATTTGACCTGCTCGTTTGCCTCCCAGATGGCCTCTTTTAGCCTCTGCTCGCTTAGCTTGCCTCGCTCGGAATAAAGCTCCAAATTTACCAGAGTCGAACTGATCTGCGCTAGAGGCTGGCGCCACTGGTGCGAGATGTTGCCGATCATTTCGCCCATCGAGGCCAGGCGGCTTTGATTTATCATCAAAAGCTCGTTTTGCAGTTTGGTTTTTTCATTGCCTTTGTGGATTTTATAAACAAAAAATAAAAACGCCGCAAATATCGCCGTGATCGCCACGCCGCTAACGATAAATTCCTGTTTATGATAGAGCAAAATACTTTTTACCGGGATTTTAAAGCTCACCATCGCTATCGTGTCGCCGACTTTACCCTCGAAATTATTTAAATTTCCGTATTGTTCGAGCATTTTTTTAGGCGCGCTGTTTATGTTGTGGCACTCGACGCAGGACGGGTGGGAGTTTTTGACCGGAAGGCCGACGAAAAAGTACGAGGCGTTTTGGTCTTTGATGATATCTGAGTAGACCTCGTATTTGCCCTCTTTAAATCCTTCTAAAATTTCGTTTTCAAATTCCGTGCCTTCGTGCTCGGGGTTTAGCGGGTTCGTCGCCGTTAGTCTGTAGTCGTAGTTTATGTTTTTTTTGGCGAGCTGGATTTTGTAAATTTGACGCGTGATGTAGGATGAGGACATGAGCCTTGGATCAAAAAGGTCTTTGTCTATGGCGCCGCCGTCTTTTAGCTCTTCTATGAGCGGGCGCTGGACGGTAGAGATGTAGTCGCGTATGCCGTTCATCGCATCTAGCACGTAAACAGCCTCCTGCTTGGCATCTTTTAATGCAAGATCGCGGTAAAAGTTAAAAACCAAAACGGTAATGGCGCCGTACAAAACGACGAGCAACAGGACGATAAATTTAAATTTGGACTTCACATAGATATCCTACGCCGTATAAATTTTTGATTGTGTCTTTGCCGATCTTGCGGCGCAGCTCTTTTACGATGGTTTTGATGGCTTCTTTGGTTGGTTGTTCAAATTCCCACATGTAGTCAAACAGCTGCTCGTAAGTGATCGTTTGGTTTTTGTTGTTTAAAAAATACTCCAAAAGCTTGCTTTCGCTTTTGGAGAGGCGACAGGCCTCTTCCTTTATATATATGATTTTTTTACTAAAGTCGTATTTGAGATCGTCGTTGATACTAAACATCTGCGTATGATCGATGAGCTCCATCGCGACGTCTTCTAGTGCTTTTATAAACGTATCTTTATCGTAGGGCTTTGAGAGATATCTCGTGATCTTTAGCTCGACGGCGCGCCACAAATACTCCTGCTCGGTGTGGCTCGAGATGATTACGATCGGGATTTTGCGGTTTGCAGAGCGGATCTTTTTAGCTACCTCTAAACCGTCCATGTGCGGGACGCTGACATCTAGGACGAGCGCGTCGTATGAGCCGCTCATAGCCTCGTCTAGCGCCTCGATGCCGTCGCTTACGCCTTTTACTTCGGCAAAAAACAGCTCAAGGGAGTCGATCATATTTTTTAATATATAAGGTTCATCCTCTAAGCAAAGGACTTTTTTATTGGATAAAACATCTAAAACGGAGTAATCTTGCATCTTTTTCCCGTACTAAATTTTGCCGATACTAACACAAGCAAGCTTAAAATACTATTTTCATAGGTTGCGATATTAATCGTCAATTATAAATTAATCAAAAACTTTCTGGTGGCTTGGATGTAAAATTTGGGGAAGAAATTTAAAGATGGTGGAGTTAAGCGGGATCGAACCGCCGACCTCTTGAATGCCATTCAAGCGCTCTCCCAGCTGAGCTATAACCCCAATTGTTGAAAAGATTTTGAAATTATATCATTTTTATCTTACGAAATTTTGAAATTTGACGAAATAAAATAAAATTTTAAGCAAAAATCAGCTAAAATCTCATTTTTCAAACAAAATGCGGGAATAGCTCAGGGGTAGAGCACAACCTTGCCAAGGTTGGGGTCGCGAGTTCGAATCTCGTTTCCCGCTCCATCGGTTTTAAATTTAGGGAATTTTTGCCCGGGTGGCGGAATGGTAGACGCAAGGGACTTAAAATCCCTCGGTATTTTTTACCGTACCGGTTCAAGTCCGGTTTCGGGCACCATTGACTTTTAGGCGACATAGCCAAGTGGTAAGGCATGAGCCTGCAAAGCTTTGATCCCCGGTTCGAATCCGGGTGTCGCCTCCAAAAATTATAAGGAGAGAAAATGCGTTATTTACTAGTGCTATTATCTGCCGCTTTGTTTATGGTTGGCTGTTCAAATACTTGGCGCGGAGCCAAAGAGGATACAAATAACGCCGTTGAATGGTCAAAGGAAAAAGTCAATAAAGGCGCTTCCTACGTTAAGGAAAAAACCGAATAAATTTGGCTATAATTAGCCAAAATATTTTTACGGGAGATGGCTGAGCGGTCGAAAGCGGCGGTCTTGAAAACCGTTGAGGTGTGAAAGCCTCCTGGGGTTCGAATCCCTATCTCCCGGCCATTATCTAAATATCATATTAATCTTCAATATATTAATATTTTCAATTTTCTAGTTATATTTTTGCAAATTTAAATAACTTTTCTTGATTTTATTACGTATTTTATTTATAAACTAGAGTAAGCAAAATCTAGTAAATGCCCTCAAATAAAACACAATTATTAATCACTAGCTTAAGGCAAAGCCACCAAATATAAATATCGGCATCGTTTGGGGATTCGCTGGCTAGTCCATGGCATATTTTATTTCTGTAGTTTAGTCCCATCGGCTCCGTTAGCAAAAATTTTAGCTCTTCCGTCAAATCTCTCCCAAGTAATTCATATATTTTTGGTTCTTGCAAAAGTGAGTTTATATTTTTTCCGATTCCACGCCGTTTTCATTGATAGTTGTCGTAGGGATTTTTTCTTGTCGCATCAAAATTCTTGTCAAATGTTCTATTTGAGGTATCATTAAATGACTTGAAACCAAAAAGTCTCTATCAAAACCTTAATATAAACCCTGTATCCAGATATCTATCCTATCAGCCGTAACCACACTAGAAATTTTTGCAAATATCATAAATGCAGCACATAAACACTCTATACTCCTCTAATTTTTGCCAAAATGTAGGCAGTATCGCCGCTATTATTTTTGGTATTTGGTATATAGATTGTCTATGTTGCTCATGCGAGCTCTTTTGTGTTTAAATAAATTAGCATTTAACAAATATGTTGGCCAAATTTGAACTCAACGCAATTATATGTTATTCTTACTCTTTGCGTATATTGGTATGTCGAATCACTCCACCATCGCAAATTTGGCTAGTCTCGGCTGAGCTATTCGCTCGTAGTCTTTCGTATTTAAAATGATAGAATGATCTAGCAAACCCGCATTAAAGGCGAGCTCGGCATAGCGCGTAAATAGGCTCGGATCAGCGATTAGCTCTAGCTCCTCGTGAAAGCTAAACGGCGGAACGCTACCAAAGACGCAGTCGGTGAGTCGCATGACTTCATCGGGGCTGGCTAGGCTTGCCCTAGTGCCGCCCAGTGCGTGTGCGATGAGCTGTAAATCAGCCTTGTAGTCCGCTGGCAGTACGGCTAAAACATATCGCTTTGCACCCCCGCCTTTTACGACGCAAACGAGCGCTTTTGCCCCCTGCCCTAGCTCTGTGCCGCGCACTACGGCAACCTCGGCCGAGGTTTTGGCACTTGCGTGAGATACGGTGCGAAAGTCTGCATTTTGCGAGCTTAGCAGCTCTTTTAGCTTCTCAAAAATTTGCTCGGACATCGTTGTTCCTTTATTTAAAATTTAGTTTAAATTATACAGCAAATTTTAAAACCGCCCTGCTCTTTTTGAAATTTAACAAGCTAAATGCGTCTAAATTTGACTATATCTTGAGCCGCTTAAATTTAAATATTTTTGGCTATCATTTCGTAAATTTGCCTTAAAATGAATGTAAAGAAAAAGAGCAAATTTACAAAGGAAAATCATGCAGATCGATAAAATCCAAATCGAAGCAGGCTGGAAAGAAGCGCTAAAAGAGGAGTTTTTGGGCGAGAATTTCGCCCGCGTGAAGGAAAATTTCCTGCGCGCAAAGGCCGCCGGCGAGGTATATCCGCCAAACGCGCTGATATTTAACGCCTTTAATCTCACGCCGTTTAATGCCGTTAAAGTCGTGATCCTGGGCCAAGACCCATACCACGGTGCAGGACAGGCGATGGGGCTAAGCTTTTCCGTGCCGCACGGCGTCAAAATCCCGCCAAGTCTTGCCAATATCTACAAAGAAATCCGCGATGATTTGGGCGTAACGGAGCCAAACTCTGGCGATCTGAGCTACTGGGCGAAGCAGGGCGTGCTACTGCTAAATGCGACGCTAAGCGTTAGTGCAGGACAGGCTAACTCGCACTCGAATTTCGGCTGGCAGGAGTTTACGGACGCTGCGATCAGGAAGCTTAGCGAACGCGCCCAGAACGTCGTTTTCATGCTCTGGGGTAACCCGGCTAAGGCCAAAATCCCTCTCATCGACGCTAACAAACACCTTGTACTAACGGCGGCTCATCCAAGTCCGTTAGCACGCGGCGCGTTTTTTGGTTGCAGGCACTTTTCAAAGGCGAATTTGTATCTCGCCGAGCACGGCAAAGCGCCGATAGATTGGGATTTAAATAACGCTAGTTAGTGCGCTTTTATGCGGGCCGCGACAAAACGAGCTTTTATGATTTGGCTAAAGCGAGTTTGTAAATTTAGTAAGCATGCGGTTTTAATTGCGCCAGGCTACGTCAAATTTACATTCAAAAGCTTGCCAGACTAGGTTTGGCGGGTTTCAAATTTGATCGTAGAGCTTTTGACCCTACTCGGCAAAAACGACTCAAATTTCTCTATAAAACAGGCCTACTTTTGCGCCTTTTCTGCTCTCATTTCATCTAACATGGATTTTATCTTTGCCGATTCGCGCTCGCAAAATTTCTCATCGCCGCTTTGTATGATTAGCGCCGCTTGGCCCTCCTGTGCCTTTTGTAGCTCGCTAAATTTGAGCTCAAAGAGCCTAAAGGCCTGCGGATCGTCTTTTAACTGCTTAGATTTTGTTTCGTAAAGCTCGTTTAGGTAAATTTTGCTTTGCTTCACGTACTCCTCGCACGCGTTTTGAGCGCCTAAAGCCAGTGCGCCCAGAGCGCAAAATATTAATATTTTTCTCATCGCCGTCCTTTAAATTTGCGAAATTATACACTTTTTTAGGGTTTAAATTTTATAATTTTCAAAAATTTAAAGGCGGAAAATGAGACGAAAAGATAGAGAATTAACCGCGCAAGAAGGGCTTGCGATCATCGATGCGTGCGAATACGGCACTATATCTTGCATTGGTGAGGCGGGCGAGATTTTTAGCGTGCCGATCTCGGTCGTGCGCGAGGGCGAGAGCGTATTTTTGCACGGCGCTCCTGCGGGTTCTAAGGCAAAGCTGTTAAAAGACGGCAAGAGCGTGACGCTGGTTTGCGTGAGCTATGCGCAGGTGCCGGTTTTGACGGATGAGCAGCTGGATGCGATCAAGGACGACGGCAAGGCGCTTGGCGCGAAAGTTTTTACGACCGAATACAAATCCGCTGTCGCCCTAACCAAGGCCTACACCGTGACGGACGAAGCGGCGAGGCTGCACGCGCTACGGCTGCTTAGCGAAAAATACACGCCAAACTACATGCGAACCTTTGACGTCGCGGCAGCTCACGGGCTAAAGGCGATGAATATCTATGAGCTAAAGATCGCGAGCATAACGGCAAAAGCGAAGATTATTCGGGATTAAATTTGCGCTTTACGGCGGCAAATTTGATGCTAAATTTTAAAAATAATTACATGAAATTTGATAGAGATGAGGAATTAAAAAAAGACGAAAAATCCCTCCAAGCGGAGGGATAAAAATTATTTAGGTAGCGTAGCTATAACTTGCTTCATTTGTTCAAGGGCAGGTTTGCAAGCGGCCTCTTGTGAGTCTTGCGGAAGCTGAGCAAACTGGGCTTTTTGATCTTCGTAAGTAGATTTCATAGCCGCCATCTGTGGGTTGTCTTTTGTTTTTTCGACGAACTCGTCAACTAGCTTAAAGTACTCTTCGCAAGAAGGTGAAAGCTCCGCTGCTACGGCAGATACGCCCATAATGCCCAGTGCGGCAACTACTAACAATGACTTCTTCATGTGTTCTCCTTAAATGAAATAGAATTGAATTATATCATTTTTTCAGTAAGTTAAATTTAAAATTTTATAAAAAATGTAAGTTAATTTAAATAAAAAATAGATAAAATTATACCTATTATCAATTTCTTAATATAAAGGGGATGTTATGGGTAAATTTAGCATTATAGCGGCTACAGTTTTGCTGAGCGCAGCCTCGGCTCTCGCGCAGACTGGAGGAGTGGACGGCAAATTTAAGCGAGCCGATAGCAATGCTACGGGATCTGTAAAGCTAGATATGGTATCCGTCACGGCAAACAGGAGCGAAACCGACGTCGCTAAATACGCCGGCCAGGTCAGCGTCCTAAATCAAAACGACCTAGTTAAATCGCCGTCCGTTATCGACGCTATCGGCTCAGTGCCCGGCGTGATGCTTGGCAACGACCACGGTAGACAAGTCGGCCAATACTACAACATCCGCGGCTTTGGCTACCAAAGCGAAGCGCGCGTCATCATCGAACAAGACGGTATCAAGCGCTCGCCTTCGCTTTTTTCTAATCAAATTTCAACCTTTCGCGTGGATAACGACTTGCTAAAACGCGTCGAGGTCGTAAAGGGTGCTAGCTCGGTGCTGCACGGTAGCGGCGCAGTCGGCGGTATCGTTAGTATGAGAACCAAAGACGTGAGCGACTTTATAAACCCGGGCAGCGACTACGGCGTCACGATCGGCCATCGTCAGGAAAGTAATCACATGAACTCTAATCGAGCCGCCATCGCAGCTAAACCTACGGAAAATTTCGGCATTTTACTATATGGCAAGCACGCGGACTTTGGCAAGATAAAGATGGCTAGAGACGGCAAGCGCTCGGGCGTGAAATACGCGGAAAACGACGAGCAGGTAAACACTGTCTTTGCCAAAACCGAGTGGGCGATAACCGACGAGCATGCTTTGGAGGCTAGTGTATTTAACTACCACGAAAAATTCTCCTCTTCGCCTTGGCAGTCGCTTTTCTGGAGTGAGGACGCGGAGCTACCTACCTCGGGACGTCTAAAACAGCGAGACTATAGTGTGATATATAAGTACACTCCGCTAAATAACAGATGGATAAATTTCTCCGCTCAGTATTACAACGCAAAAGCTCTAAATCATAGGATCAGAACGGGCTTTAGCAGAGGCAATCCCGTCTACATCGACTACAAAAACAAAGACGACAGATGGGGTGTTAGGCTCAAAAACGAAAGCCTCTTTGAAACCGGCGTGCTAGAGCACAGACTAGTCACCGGTATCGACTACGAACACAGAAAAGAGGACGCGATATTTTGGCACAACGGTGCGCTTAGCGACTTTGGTTCGTTTCCAAATTTTTACAAAGACCTCGGTATATACGCGCAAGACGTATTTAGCGTAGGTAGATTCGAGTTTACTTTAGGCGGCAGGTTTGATAAATTTAAACGCGGAGTCAAAAACGGCGATCACAACTCATACTCCGAGTCTAGGTTTTCTCCAAAACTCGGCCTTGCGTACGAGGTTTTTGACGGTATAAATTTACTCGCAGGCTACGCAGAGACATTTAGAGGACCGACGCCAAACGAGACGTCATCGGCCGGCCCGTTAAATCCGCACTACTGGTACATACCAAATCCCGACCTAAAACCTGAAATCGCAAAAGAATACGAAGTAGGCTTTTCTGTCGATAAGCAGGGGCTTTTGGGCGACGACGAGCTGTATTTTAAGGCTACCTACTACGACGGCAACATCAAAGATATGATAAATCTAAAAGCAAGACCGGACAAGGGCAACCCGCCGTTTGACGCCGAAGCGCCGGGCAGACGCTACGGTATGTACGAAAACGTCAATAACGCAAAGCGCCGAGGCGTCGAGATCGAGTCCAAATACGCGATAAACAACCTTACATTCTCGCTCGGATACGACCATACGAAAATCTACGACAAAGCGACCAAAAAGATACTTACCGTCTACGCCGACAAGCTAACTTTAGGCGCGATGTATAGATACGAGCCGTGGGGACTTAGTCTGGGCGGCGATATGACGCACTGGTTTAGACCTAACAACGACGAGAAATACTACGTCGTGCGCGGTCAAAAATACGAATACGTAGACGAAACCTTTACTATCGTAAATTTTAAAGGTAGATGGGAGCCGAAAAATTTCGACAGCTATCTGCTAAACAAAGGGCTAAAAATCAGCTTTGGCGTAAACAATATCTTTAACAAAGAGTACATTTTCGCAAACGGATTTAAAAATACGACCAGAGTGGGCAAGGGTAGAAACTTCTACGTAGATTTTGAGAAGACGTTTTAAGTTTATGTTAGAGGCGAGAAATCGCCTCTAAGTTTTATTATTTATAACTTACAAAGACTTCACTATTTTTTATTTGTATAAAAATATTTTTCTTGCAGCAGTCACATTTTTTGGTAAAAGAAGCGGATGTATTTTTTGATATATTTCTGTTTTCAAGTAGTTTGCCACATAGACAAACTATATTTACGTTTTTTGTATTTAGCATAATATATCCTTAATTCCAAGTAAAAGCCCAACTGCCATCATTGGTAACAACTTCAGCTTCCAGTATTTTTTTGCAAGTCGCGGTGCGTTTTATGCTATTGCCATATGTTAATTTCATAGGAAACAGCTCTTCTATTTTGCCATTGGTGAGCATCATCTTTCTAATAACGCAGTTGCCTTTATTGAGTCTTACGTCTTTAATAACCAAGTCATTTGATAGCGAAGTTATTTCAATTATAGAATAGCGCACCCCTGAAAATCGGTTAACTTGTGTGGAATATGACATCTTAAGAGGCGCTTCTTTTACACTACTACCGCTACATCCAACCAGAAACAAACAAGATATCAAAAGTATCTTTTTCATTTTTTCTCCTTTTCTAGATATTAAAATTATAGTTTATCAATACTTAAATTATTCTTTATAGATAATTTATCTACATATAATCATAAAAA
>CALBNA010000234.1 GCA_937896205.1 uncultured Campylobacter sp.
CATATAGCCTGCGGAGCGAAAATTTTGCGAAATCTCGGAAAAGCGCTCGCGAGACAAGCCGACTAAAAAGGAGAAAAAGTGAAAAAAGCGGTTTGCATAATGAGCGGCGGCATGGACAGCACCCTCTGCGCCGTCCTCGCCAAGCGCGCAGACTATGAGATCATCGCGCTGCATTTTGACTACGGACAGCGAACGATGGAGCGCGAAAAGCTAGCGTTTGAGCAGATCTGCGAGCGCATCGGCGCGCTAAAAAAGGTAAATTTAGACGCTAGTTTCATAGCAAGTATCGGCGGCAACGCACTAACGGACGAGAGCCTAGCCATCCGCAAAGACGGCGCCAAGCCCGACACCCCTAGCACCTACGTGCCGTTTCGCAACGGTATCTTTATCTCTATCGCCGCCGCACTAGCCGAAAAAGAGGGCGCGCAGGCGCTTTACATCGGCATCGTCGAGGAGGACGGCTCGGGCTACCCTGACTGCACGGCGGACTTTATCGCCAAGATAGAAAGCGCCGTAAACGCCGGCACCTCAAAGGGTTTTAGTCTACAAATCGTCACGCCGCTGGTAAATTTAAGCAAGGCCGACATCGTGCGCAAGTCGCTCGAGGCTGGCTCGCCGCTAGAGCTAACCTGGAGCTGCTACGAGCGCGAAGACGAGGCTTGCGGCAAATGCGATAGCTGCCGTCTGAGACTGCGAGGGTTTGAGCTTGCGGGCGAAAAAGATAGGATAAAATACGTAAATTTGAATTAAAATTTCTAAAAATCGGCATAGCCCATCCGCAAATTTAATGCGAAATAAATTTATCCGCCAAAACGCGGCAACCGTCATGCCGCCGTTTTTTATTTAGCAAATTTGATCGCTGTGGCGGTTTTACGAATTTTAGACGTAAGGTGTTTTTGACAATATCCACTTTTAAGGACGGAAAACAAAACGCCTACTTTAAATTTCTCTCGCATCTGTGCCGATACTCCAGCCGCCTGCGCAAAGCGACCGCGGCACGCCCCGTAGGGAAGCACTATTTGGACGCTTTACTCAAAAACTCGCAAGGCAAGCTCTACTAATTTACGCATTTTTCCTTTAAATTTATCGGTAAATTTGCGGCTAGTAAGCAAATGGTTTAAAAATTAGATCAAATTTGTAGCAGATAAAGGCGAAAATACGCGCTAAATTTGAGATTATTATAAAATTTCGCCGAACAAATCGGGCTCTGGCGAGCTCAAATTTAGCATCGCTTCAAGCT
>CALBNA010000235.1 GCA_937896205.1 uncultured Campylobacter sp.
GTGGGCTCGGAGATGTGTATAAGAGACAGGTGCTAAACTACGGCCATACTTTCGCTCATGTGATAGAAAACGAAACGAACTATAAAAAATATCTACACGGCGAGGCGGTGGCGATCGGTATGAATATGGCTAACGCGCTAGCGGTGAAGCTAGGCCTCATGAGCGAGGGGCAAAAGGCGCGCGCGGCGGAGCTTTTAGTTAAATTCGGCCTGCCGATAAGCTACAAGGTACCAAACGCAAGCAGCTTTTATGAGGCGTTTTTCCTTGATAAAAAGGCGGAAAACTCGGCGATCAAATTTATCCTGCCGCGAGGTATCGGCGCATACGAGATACGAAAAGACGTACCGCGCGAACTCGTGATGGATGTTTTAAGAGAGTTTGAATGAGAAAAATTTTATTTATTTTATTTTTTGCGATCTTTGCCTATGCGCTTGACGATATACCTAGCGAATTTAACGCGACAAAAGAAGCCCAGCTATCCGAGCTAAACGCGTCTTTGGCCTTTATCGAGGACGAACTGGCCGATAACATCTGGGCGACTCGCTACTCAAACTATAACACCTTTCAAAAGCTAAGCGCGGAGCTCGACGAAATCGAAGCTGCGATAAAAAAACAGGCTAAAAATACCGAAAAAGTACTCGAGCTACAAAAAAAGCAAAGCACACTAAAAGAGCAGATCGAGCTTTTAAGAGAGTTTCAAAAAGCGCCGTTTTCTAGCATGATAACGGCTCCCGAGATAGAAATTTTACAAAAGATAACCAACCCCGTAGCCGTGATTTCGGGCTTTTCGCATATAAAGCAGCTAAGAAGCGAAAAAGACGAGTATAAGCGCCGACTAGACGGGCTTTCTAAGACGACCGACGAACTAGCTAGAAAAGAGCAAATTTTAACCCAGATCGTAAATTTGAGCGACGATGCGCGCTTTCAAGCAGAGCTTGCCGAGGCTAGGCAGGAGCTAGCGGAATTTAACGCTGCGGCCGACATCGCAAAGACCACCTACGGCGTATACGAAAAGCGCGTAAACGAGGCGATAAACCGCACTAGCGAGGATATCAAGGCGCAGATGAAAAAGGCGCTTGACATCGGTATATTTATCGTAGTCGTAATCGGGCTTTCGTTTTTGTTCAAATTTATCATCAAAAAGACGATCACCGACAACGAGCGCCTCTACACGGCGAATAAATTTATAAATCTCGTAAACATCACGCTCATCATCATGATCTTGCTTTTTGCCTATATCGAAAACGTGACCTATCTCGTCACGGTGCTAGGCTTTGCGTCCGCTGGTATCGCGATTGCCATGAAAGATATGTTCATGAGTATGCTCGGCTGGACGGTAGTGGTTTTTGGCGGTAGTTTTCACGTCGGCGACCGCATCAAGGTGCGCAAGGACGGAGAGGACGTCGTGGGCGATATCATCGATATCTCGCTGCTTAGGATGACTATTTACGAGGACGTCACGATCGTCACCGTAAACTCAAACCGCAGAGCGGGGCGCATTATATTCGTACCGAATAACTATATATTCACTGACTTAATCGCAAACTACTCGCATCACGGTATGAAGACCGTCTGGGACGGTATAGACGTGGTTTGTAGCTTTGATTCTAACCACAAAAAAGCCGCTCACATCATCAAGGATATCGCGCGAAAATACTCCAAAGGCTACACCGAGATCGCCAAAAAGCAAATGAGCAAGCTGCGAAACCAATACAGCATAAAAAACCCGAACGTCGAGCCGCGCGTATTTACCTTTATCGAGCCTTACGGCGTGAAAATTTCGGTCTGGTACATGGCAAACACCTTTGCCACGCTATCTTTGCGAAGCACGATAAGTGCGGAGATAATGGAAGCCATAGCTATCCACGATGACATCGTGATCGCCTATCCGACGCAGACTTTATACATGGATAGACGCGTAAAAGCAGGCGAGTCAAAGCCGATGGGCGAAGGCGGCGAGGAGAAGCATGAAGCCTAACTCAAATTTGACCCAGCAAGAGCCGCGCCGAGAAAAGATTTTTTTTAAAACCTTCGGCTGCCGCACGAACATCTACGACACCGAGCTGATGAAAAGCTACGTCAAAGACTACGATATCGTTAGCGACGAAAACGAAGCCGACATCGTGGTAGTAAACTCCTGCACGGTCACAAACTCCGCCGATAGCGGCGCGCGCAGCTATATAAACGGCATAAAAAAACGCGGCGCTAGGGTGATACTAACGGGCTGCGGCGCGGTGAGTAAGGGCAAAGAGCTGTTTAACAAAAGCGCTGTTTTCGGCGTAATAGGAGCGAGCAAAAAAGAGGATATAAATGCACTACTAAAGTCGCAAGACCCGTTTTTCGAGCTTGGAAATTTAAAAAGTATCGACAAAAATATCGTAACAAACTACGAAAATCACACCAAAGCCTTTATCAAGATCCAAGAGGGCTGCGACTTTGCCTGCAGCTACTGCATCATCCCTGCCGTTCGCGGCAAGGCGCGCAGTATGGATGAGGAAGCTATTTTGCGTGAGGCTAAAATTTTAGCTTATAACGGCTACAACGAGCTAGTGCTAACAGGCACGAACATCGGCAGCTACGGCAAGGATACTGGCTCAAGCCTAGGTCGCTTGCTAGGCAGGCTCGGTAAAATAGGCGGCATAAAGCGCATAAGGCTCGGTAGCATAGAGCCAAGCCAGATAGACGAGAGCTTTCGCGAGATCTTGCGCGAGAGCTGGCTAGAGCGGCATCTGCACATCGCGCTTCAGCACACGAGCGAGGCGATGCTGCGTATCATGAGACGGCGAAATCAAGCCTTTAGGGACTTGGAGCTGTTTTTACAGCTTAGCGAGATGGGTTTTGCGCTAGGAACCGACTACATCGTGGGTCATCCGGGCGAGAGCGAGGAGATATGGAGCGAGGCGCTAGAAAATTTTAAAAAATTTCCGCTCACGCATTTGCACTGCTTTGCGTATTCACCGCGAAGCGGTACGCACTCGGCGGATATGAAAATGGACGTTAGCGGCGACGTGGCGAAGGCTAGGCTTAAAATTTTAAAGCAAATCGTAACGGAAAATAATTTTAAATTTAGACAAGAGCACGCCAAAAAAGGCGGGAGCCTAAACGTTCTCGTTGAGCAGCTAAACGGCGAATTTTACGAAGGTTTCGATCAGTTTTATAATAAAGTAAAAATCAAAACGGATAAGCAAATTTTAAAAGAGTGGGCGGTCATAGATAAATTTGAAGTAAAAAGCGAGGGCGACTATGCGCAAATTTAAGCTAAATAAACAAAAGATTATCGTGATTTTGACGGCTATTTTGGCGGTTTTGCTAGCCGTTGCGGTGGGCAGAAGCCAACCAAAAAGCATAATGTACGAAAGCTACGAAAAGCTGCTAGAAGGCGACATGATCGCAAGCGCGACCGTAAACGGCGGCGAGCTAGAGCTCACGACTAAGGGTGGCAACAAATATATCATCGTAAAAGATGGCGTGGACATGCGCGCTCTGGTGCAAAAAGTGCCCGTCGATCTAAAAAAAGAGACGCCCGTACTAGATGAAATTTTAGCCGTGCTGGCGCTGCTTGTTATCTGTTTTGCGGGGCTTGCGATTTATGCGAGGTTTAAAAAACAAAAGCTTGCCGCTCAAAACGAAAATCAAAAAGCAAACGTCTACGAGTACGACAATATTGCCACTAGCTCGGTGGCTCCTGCTATCTCAAACGTCAAATTTGACGACGTGGCAGGCATAAAGGACGTCAAATTTGAGCTAAGCGAGATCGTGGATTTTCTAAAAAATCCGACGAAATATAAAAAATTCGGTATCAAAATGCCAAAAGGCGTGCTGATGGTAGGGCCTCCAGGTGTGGGTAAAACGCTAGTGGCAAAGGCCGTCGCGGGCGAGGCGGGAGTGCCGTTTTTTTACCAAAGCGGCGCTAGTTTTGTGCAAATTTACGTCGGCATGGGCGCAAAACGCGTGCATGAGCTGTTTTTAAAGGCTAAAGCCTATGCACCATCCATCATCTTTATCGACGAGATCGACGCTGTGGGCAAGGTGCGCGGCGGTAACCGAAACGACGAGCGCGAGGCTACGCTAAATCAGCTACTGACCGAGATGGACGGCTTTGAGGATAACTCGGGCGTCATCGTGATCGCCGCGACTAATCGCATCGAGATGATAGACGAGGCGCTGCTACGTTCGGGGCGATTTGATAGACGCATTTTCCTTTCGATGCCAGATTTTACCGATAGGGTCGAGATTTTAAAGTCTTATCTAAAAGATAAAAACACGAGTGTAGAGCCCCAAGACGTAGCGCGTATCAGCGTCGGTTTTAGCGGGGCGGCTCTTTCTACGCTGGTAAACGAAGCTGCGATAAATGCACTAAGACGCGGCGGCGAGATAATCGAATTTAGCGATTTTGAAAGCGTTTTAAACAAAGTCTTGCTCGGTAAAAGAAGGATTTTAAGCTACAACGACGAGGAAAAGCGCATTCAGGCGCTATATCAGGGCGCAAAGGCTTTGGCTGCGTATTGGTTTGGGATAGAATTTGAAAAAATTTCGCTCGTCGAGGAGCAGTTTATGCGCCCCGAGCGAGAGATAGAGTCGCGCTCGCAGATGTTCGCGCGTATCAAGGTCTGTTTGGCTGGTATGAGCGCGCTAAAGATGGTCAAAGACGATACCTTTTCAAACTCGGGCGCCGACATCCAAAAAGCTCGCGAGATCGCGCAAAATATGGTCTTTGAGTACGGTATGGGGCATACATTTACGCCAAGTGCGGCTGAGGCCGAGGAGCTACTACAAGAGGCGTACGCCGAGGTCGGAACGTTTTTGGCGGGCATGAAAACGCAACTAGAGCGTATCTGCGAGCATATTGAGATTTTTGAGAGTATCGATAAAGACGCGCTGGGCAGGATAATCAAAGAGTATTACAACTAAATTTAAGGAGAAAAAATGAAGGCAAAAATAGGCATTTTGACGCTGAGTGACCGCGCTAGCGAAGGCAAGTACGACGATCTGTCGGGCGCGGCGATAAAAGAGGTTTTGGATGGCTGGATAACGAGCGAGCGCGAGTATTTTTACGAGGTGATCCCTGATGAGATCGAGCTCATAAAAGAGCGCCTAAAACACATGATAGACGTGCTAGGTTGCGATCTGGTGCTAACGACGGGCGGTACGGGACCGGCTCCTCGCGACGTGACGCCTGAGGCTACTGAGTCCGTGTGTGAAAAGATGATGCCTGGCTTTGGCGAGCTAATGCGCGCAGCTAGCCTAAAATACGTACCTACGGCGATCCTATCGCGCCAAACAGCTGGTATCAGAGGGCACGCGCTCATCGTAAATTTACCGGGCCAGCCAAAGGCGATCAGAGAGTGCCTAGAGCCCGTATTTCCAGCGATACCGTATTGCATTGATCTCATCGGCGGCGCATTTATCGAGACTGATGAGAGCGTGATGAAGGTGTTTCGCCCGAAGCAAAAGAAGATCTCATAGACCTGTCTCTTATACACATCTCCGAGC
>CALBNA010000236.1 GCA_937896205.1 uncultured Campylobacter sp.
CCACGAGATAACCCAGATCGTCCCTACCGATCTCGATGATCTTAAGGCCTTGCGGGATAAATTTGGAAAAAACCGCCTTCGCAAGGCTTGATTTGCCGCAGCCGCTCTCGCCCCACAACAGCGCGTGGTTGGCGCTGCGATCGCGCAGGAAGGCGTCCGTATTTTTTATAAGAGCCGATTTTTGGCTCTCTAGCCCCACAAGCGCGTCAATACCCGTGAAATCGATATCACGGACGATCTTTAGCGCCTTTTTATTCGCGCGAAAAGCGGCGACCTGCACAGCGCGCCAATCAATCGCGCTAAAATCGCTGAAATAAATTTGCTCGCTAGAGCCGCTTTGCGCGCTTTTTAGGACGGCTTGCGGCGCTAAATTTAAACCGCTCGCCGAGTCCAAATTTAACTCTTCGCTTCTACTTTTGCTCGCGCTTTTTTTGATATTTTCATCGCAAGTTCGCATTTTTTAGCTCCCTTCGCAGATAGATCAAAATTTCGCTTATCACGTCGTCATCATCGCGCGTCTGTGCCTTTAATCGCACCTTATCACCGTTTGCAAGGGTGATCAAGATATTTTCGTCCATGCTCGAAATCACGCGCAAGCCAAGCTTCGTAGCCAAAACCTTAATTATCATCACGTCGATGAATTGCTTGGTGTAGACGTCCGCGCGCCCGAAGCGATCCTCGATCTCGCCGAAAATTTCAAGCACTTCGCTCGCCTCTGCGCACTTGCTAAGCCGCCTGTAAAGATCTAGGCGCAGGAGATCCTCTCTGATAAATTCCGAGTTTAAAAAGGCGTTTACCGAAATTTTAAGCTCCACGCTCGCAGCGGCGCTCTTTCTACTTAGCAGCTTGCCGATCTCCTCTTCGAGCATCTTTAGATAAAGCGAGTAGCCGATCGCTTCGATATGCCCGCTCTGCGCCTCTCCGAGCAGGTTTCCGCCGCCGCGAATTTCAAGATCGTGATACGCCAGTACCGAGCCGCTACCCAAAAACGAGTTGCTCTCAAGCGCAACTAGGCGTTTTAGAGCGTCTGCGCTTAGGGCGTTTTTATCCTCGACAAGGAAGTAGCAATACGCCTGCTTGTCGCTCCTGCCGACGCGTCCACGTAGCTGATGCAGGTCTGCGATACCAAATTTATTCGCGCTCTCGATGATGATAGTGTTTACGTTTGGTAGATGTATGCCGCTTTCTACGATGCTGGTGCTTAGTAGCACGTCGTATTCGCCGTTTTCAAACTTCATCATCTCCTCTTCGGTCGTTTTGGCGTCGATCTTGGAGTGTAGCGTGAGGATGCGTAAATTTGGCATGATGTCTAAAATTTGCTTTTTTGCCTGAAGCATCGTGGCGATGTGGTTGTGGATATAAAAAATTTGCCCGCCGCGGCGCAGTTCGCGCATGATGGCCTCTTTTACCGCCTTTTCGTCCCACTCGCGCACGCTGGTTCGCACGTCTAGGCGCGAGCTTGGCGGAGTTTGCAATACGGAGTAGCCCTTGACGCTTGAAAGCGCCATATTTAGGCTGCGCGGTATCGGGGTCGCGCTCATAGATAGCACGTGCGAGGCGCTTGATATCTCTTTTAGTTTTTCTTTTTGTTTGACGCCGAATTTATGCTCTTCATCGATGATGATGAGGCCTAAATTTGAGGGCTTTACCGACAAAAGCGAGTGCGTACCCACACAAACGCAAGGCTGCCCTGCCTCCAGCGCCTTAACCGCGGCCGATTTTTCCTTTGTGCTTGTGAAGCGATCGAGTTTAAAGACGCTAACGTCGAATTTACCCAGCCGCTCTTTTAGGCTTTTAAAATGTTGCGAGCTAAGAAGCGTCGTCGGTACAAAAAATAGCGCCTGAAAGCCCGATTTCACGCATTTAAATATCGCGTTCATAGCAACTTCCGTTTTACCAAATCCCACGTCGCCGATAAGCAACCTATCCATCACCTTGCCGCTTTTTAGGTCGTTTGCTATGTCGCTTGAGGCGCGCTCCTGATCTCTCGTGTAGGCAAAGCCCGCGTTTTGCAAGAAATTTAGATACTCCGCATCGTCCTTTTCGATGATTTCGCCGCGGATTAGTTCGCGCTGGGCGGCTAGTGAAATAATCTTTGACGCGATTACAAAAAGCTTGGCTCTAACTTTTTCTTTTATCTTGGCGAAATTTGCCTTGCCTAGACGGTCTAAAACCGCGATACTGCCGCTACCCGCGACGTATCTGTCGATCAAATTTAAGTGCTCGACTGGCAAAAGCAACTTGTCCTCGTTTTGATAAACGATCACGACAAACTCGCGTGTCCTGCCGAGCACGGTTAGCTTTTCAAGCCCCGTAAATTTGCCGATGCCGTACTCCTCATGCACGACGTAGTCGCCCGCCTTTAGCTCGTCGATGACTAGACTCGGTTTTTTGGCGCACTTTTTCTTTTCAAATTTATTTAGCGAGACGATGATCTCGCTCGGTGAAACCAAATTTAACGCTGCTTCGGTTTGCACAAACTCTACGTTTTTGTATTCGCTCAAATTTAATGCGTTAAAAAGCCCCTCGTTACGCGCTAAGACTTTGATTTTTTTATTTTTATTTAGCTCAAAAAAATCGGCGTTTGGTGTTACGCTTAAGTCTTTATAAACTTTAGCCGCAGGCAATACGGGCAAATTTGCCACCTCGCCCAGATCGCGCTCAAAGCCGTCAAATTTTTTCGTTAAAACCGTTTTAAATTCGCGCGTATAGTCGATAAAACCGTCTATCGCCCAAAATCCGAGCGTCTTTAGGTCGCTGATTAGCGCGTCCGTTTGCATATCTTTTATTTTTTCTGACGTTTTTTCAAACTCAGCCTCGCCCAGAGCCGCGATAAAAGGCGAAATTTCAACGCTTTTTA
>CALBNA010000237.1 GCA_937896205.1 uncultured Campylobacter sp.
TTGAAGCAAAATTGAGCGTGCGCTAGGCATATAGCCTGCGGAGCGAAAATTTTGCGAAATCTCGGAAAAGCGCTCGCGAGACGAGCCGCAACAAGAAATTTACAATTTTATTCGCTCGGCTTAGTTAGCTCATAGGAGAAATTTATCTTCTTGCTCTCATTTGGCTTAAGCGCAAATTTCCACGTCACTTTGCCGTCTTTATTGATCTCGTTTTCTTTCGGATCGTTTTTCACGCTCACGCTTACGCTCTCATGCGTGCTAACCGGCGCTTGCTCCTCCAAAACTACGTCCCACGAGAGTTTTGAGCCGTTTTTGACGCTAAATTTATATCCGCGCGAGATCTTGTTTTTCGAGCCGAAAAACGACTCTTTCGTATATTCGCCGTTAGCTTCTTTTTTCACGCTAACAAGCTCGCTTTTGCCGAAAAACTCCTTCGCCTCCTCGCCCGCTGCGTAGCCTACGTATCTTTTACCGATATTTATACCGTCAATCTTAAACTCGCTTTGCGCGCCCTCTATGCTTCGCTCGGGCTTAAACGCGGCTCTAACGAACGCGCCCGCGCTGCCGTAGCCGTCGATCACGAGGTCAAATTTAGCATCCAAGCTCTGCTTGTCGTAGGCAAAGTCCGCCGTTTCGTCCGCTTTTAGACTCACGCCCTCGATTCGCCACGCGTTTGCGAGCGCGTTTTGATCGTTGCTGGCTTGCACGTCTTTGACACTACTTTTCTTTGCGGGCATCCTAGCCACGGCCATATCGGCGCTCGCCTCCATCATCGGCGCGGCTGCTAGCGGCATCATATTTCGCGGCGCCGGCTTGCCTTCGTAGCGCGGATAAAACGGCGCTGGCGTCAAATTTGACGAGTAGTAAAACGGATAAAGCGCGATGGTCAGGGAGTTTAGATCGATACCTAAAGGATTTGTCATGGTCAAATTTTGCGAGATTTCGACCTTGCCTTTTGCGACGTCGGCATGGATTTTATTTTTCAAATTTACGCTAACGCCCACGGGATAGGAGATCTTGACCTGTTTTGGGTCGCATTCGAATTTCAAATCAAGCTTTTGGAAATTTTTAACCTCGGCCGCGTTCATTTTCTTTTTCAGCTCGTCTATTTGCTTTTTGGTTTGCGAAATTTGGGCTAGATTTTTTAGCACGGCTTCGTAAAATTTATCGCCGTCGGCGTCCAAATTTGCGACGCTTTGCTCTTTAAAAGCGGGGAAATTATTTAAAAAAGCGTTTTTGGAATTTAGTGCGTTTAGCTTGTCGTTTAGCTCCTCAAGCTCTTTTTCGTTTTGCTTAAATTTAGCGTAGGCCTCGTTTTCTGCGGGCTTTGCTTCGTTTAAATTTAGACTTAGAAGCTCGCACGACGCAGCCACGTCGATATCCTCAAGCCCGACGAAATCGGGCAAATTTAGGCTAAATTCGCTTTTTTGGTCGGTGAAGTTTTGATGGATAAATGAGGCGTTTTTGTAGATTT
Source organism: uncultured Campylobacter sp. (assembly GCA_937896205.1). Classification (GTDB taxonomy): domain Bacteria; phylum Campylobacterota; class Campylobacteria; order Campylobacterales; family Campylobacteraceae; genus Campylobacter_A. Next base: position 1,475 of record CALBNA010000237.1, read on the forward strand.
CTATCAGGTTACTTTCGGCGCTCGCTATCAGCGCAAACGCCGAAAGTAAGGCTATCTCTCTCATTTTCTCTCCTTTGGGTAAATTTAAGAGATTATAGCCTTACAAAGATAAATTTTAGCCTAGCAAGATGATCGTAAAGATGATCAGAACTAAAATTTGTATCGCGATAAAGGGCACCACGCCGCGGTAGATGTCGGACGTCTTGACCTCTGCCGGCGCCACGCCTTTTAGATAAAAGAGGCTAAAGCCAAACGGAGGAGTGAGAAACGAAGTCTGTAAATTCATCGCGATAACGATGGCGAAATATAGCGGATTTATGCCTAAATTTACGGCAATCGGCGCCAAGATCGGTAGCACGATATACGAAATCTCGACGAAGTCTATAAAAAATCCTAGCGCAAAAATCGTAATCATCGCTAAGATAATAAAGCCCCATTTTTCTCCCGGCAAACTAGACATCACTTCCTCAACGATCTCGTCGCCGCCGGTGTAGCTAAACACCATCGAAAACGCCGTCGCGCCGATAAGTATAGTAAAGACGACGGCCGTGGTTTTGACGCTCTCTTCGAGCGCTTCTTTTAGCATTTTAAACGAAAAAGTCCTGTAAAAAAGCGAAAGCACGATCGCGCCCACGCAGCCAAACGCCGAGCTCTCCGTCGGCGTAGCGATGCCTTCAAATATCGAACCAAGCACCAGCACGACGAGCACCAACGGCGGCAAAATCGCAAGGATAGCGTTTAAAATTTGCTTTGATTTAGGCACGTCGCTCTCTACGACGACGGGCGGCGCGTAGTCCTTTTTCGCGTAAGCCACGACGAGGATATAAGCTATATAAGCGCCAACTAGCGCAAGTCCCGGATATATCGCCTCGCGGAAAAGATCGCCCACAGGCACCGTAAATACGTCGCCAAGAATAATAAGCACGATCGAAGGCGGGATGATCTGCCCAAGCGTTCCCGAAGCGCAGATAGTGCCGCAGCCTAGAGCTTTGTTGTAGTTGTACTTTAGCATCACGGGCAAGCTCATAACGCCCATAGCTACGACGCTAGCGCCCACGACGCCCGTAGATGCGGCAAGCAGCGCGCCCACTAGCACCGTGCTAATCGCTACGCCGCCGCGAATCTCGCCAAATAAAAACGCCATACTCTCGAGCAATCTCTCGGCTAGCTTGGTCTTTTGCAAAATAATGCCCATAAAAACGAAAAGCGGTACGGCGATGAGGATTTTATTTTCCATTATCGAGTAAATGCGGTAAGGCATAAAGTTAAACGTCTCTTTAAATATCTCAAGCCCGCCCATAAAGCCGTTACCGTCGCCAAAGCTCTCGACCATGCCGCCGATGAGTCCGAAAATAACGGCTATAGCGCCAAATGTAAATGCGACGCTAAAACCGATAGCAAGCATAAAAAGCGCGGCTAAAAACATTACGATGCCGGTCATTTTCCCTCTCCTTGTTGCGCAGTTTGGTTTAAATTTGCGTCAAATTTGCCCACCTCGCTTAAATTTGAGCGAGCATCCAGATAGACGTTTAGCCACTTTATAAAGTAGCCGACGCTAAAAAATATAAGTAGCCAAAAGCTAAACGGGATGAAGGCCTTGATAACCCAGCGATACGGCAAACCGCCCGGATCTGCGCTACCCTCGCCGCTCTCGTACGCCTCTACGACGTAGTCCCAGCTCAGCCACGCGACCAAAAGCGCAAGCGGCAGGATAAAAAGGATGACGCCCGCCATATTTATGAGCGCCCTTTTCTTTACGCTCATCTTTTCGTAAAATATATCCACGCGCACGTGCGTATCGTCTTTTAGCGCGTAGCTCATGCCAAGCAGGATAATGACGCTAAAAAAGTGCCACTCAAGTTCTTGGAGGCCGACGTTGCCGTATTTGAAAAAATATCTCGCCGTGACGTTAAAAAAAACGTCCGCAATCATCAAAAACATCACGAGCACACAGGCATAGCCCACGATGTCGCCTAATTTATCGAAAAACCTTTCTACTTTTTTTAAATTTCGTTCCATTTAACTCCCCAAAATTTGTCTTATCATTATCGCCAAAATGCAAATCGGCGCGACGAATCGCAGTAAAAAATACCAAATTTCAAAAACCGCCCTACCCATATACGGCAAAAATAGCTCCTCTAGGCTGCTTCTTTTCATCGCGTAACCGACAAATACCGCTATCACGATACCGCCAAGCGGAAGCATGATATTTGAGCTTAGATCTGTCTCTTATACA
>CALBNA010000238.1 GCA_937896205.1 uncultured Campylobacter sp.
CCCCTACTCCACCGTCTTTGAAAATGTAAAAATCTTTTTAAGTTTTACGAGTCCGAGTTTCACGCCGCTATATCTCATTATCTTTGCCATCTGCGTCCATCTAGGCTTTTCGTAGCACGGATGCGGGCATTTGCGGCAGCTCGGTTTGATATCGTGCGAACAGGCCAAAAGCCGCTCATGAGCGTAGAAAAACAGCTGCTCACACTCCGTACAAAGCTGCGTCTGAACGCTACGGTTTAGACTTTCGCCCTTATAAATTAGCTCCAAATTTATCTCACGCTTTGGCTCTAGTGCGTGTTTATCAGTGCAGTAAGTCTGTAAAAATTTCGCCAGAGTCGTGACCTGTTCGGTAAATTTCTCATTCGTCATGCATTTTTCCTTTGGGCAAATTTACCAAATTTCGGGTCTCACAGCGTTAATCTAACTCAACTCCGAATTTCGCCCGTGCCCTTTGCAGATCCTCCTCGCAGTCGATACCGATACTGTCGCTTTGCACCTCTAGCATAAGGATTTTCTCGCCGTTTGATAGCGCGCGCAGTTGTTCTAGTTTTTCGGTATTTTCGAGCGTCGAAGGCGCAAAGGAGCAAAATCTTTTCAAATTTGCCGCGCCGTAGCCGTAGATGCCTAGATGCGCCTTGTACACGTCAAACGGTGCACGGTCAAACGGGATGCGCGAGCGCGAAAAATATAGCGCATAGCCCGCGTCGTCGGTCACTACTTTGACCAGGTTTTTATCGTCCGCTAGCTCGCTGCCCACAAATTTAAAGCACGAAAACATAAATGCTCGCGCCGCGTTTTTCTCGCAAAATTCTCTAAATTTGACGATATTTTCAGGCTCAATAAAGGGCTCGTCAGCCTGCACGTTTATGATGATTTGGCTATCTTTGACACCGAGTATTTCAGCAGCTTCATTGATGCGGTCGGTTCCACTTTGATGCGCCCGGCTCGTCATCACGGCCTTAAAGCCGAATTTTTGCGCGATCTGCATCACGCCCTCGTCGTCTGCGGCGATCACGACCTCGTCAGCCGCGCTCACCCTGCGCGCCGTAGCGACGAACATTGGCACGCCGTTTATCTCGCGTAAAATTTTATTAGGCATTCGCGTCGAAGCGAGCCTTGCCGGGATGATGATCATCGCTCGATCCAAGCTAAAATTTTAGCTTCTATGTCGCTTTTTGCGGAGATTTCGTTATGCACGGCGGCTTTTGTAAATAGCGATTTTATCGCGCTAGGAACTTCGTCCCTAAACTCCGCCGCCAAGGTCTCAAGCCCGATTTTTTCGTCTTTTAGCGTTTCGTTTTTTAGCGCCTTAAACATACTCGGAGCAAATTTGACCCAGTGCGCGGTCGACGTTATCACGCACGGACGCGCTAAATTTGCCGCCGCTTTAAAGCATGTAGCCGTGTGCGGATCGACAGCGACGCCTTTTGCCGCCCACTCTTTTATGTATTTCTCGCACTCCGAGTCGCTACAAAAATCAGCGTCAAAGTCCTCTTTTAGCGCGTCTAGCTCGCTATTTGAAAGCTCGTAAAAACCATCGCTCGCGAGACTATCCATCAGCTCCTTGGTTCGCACGGCGCCAAATTTATCAAAAAGCAGCCTCTCGACGTTTGAAGAAACTAGGATATCCATCGCCGGGCTGATCGTTTTAACTAGGCTTTTGCCGCGCAGATCATATCGCCCCTGCGTGAAAAACTCGGTAAGGATGTTGTTTGCGTTTGAGACGATTTTGATTTTACCGATTTTCGCGCCCATTTTTTTGGCGTAGTATGCGCCCAGAGCGTTGCCAAAGTTTCCGCTAGGCACGACGATGTCAAACTCGCCCTTTAGCGCGCCCGTTTTTAGCAGATAAACGTGGGCGAAAACGTGATAGATGATCTGAAATAAAATCCGGCCGAAATTTACCGAATTTGCCGCCGAGAGCGAAAGTCCGGCTGCACTTAGACGCTCTTTAAATTTCTCGCTAGCTAGCAGGCTTTTTAGCGCGCGCTGCGCATCGTCGAAGTTGCCCTCGATGCCGATTACTTTGAGGTTTGCGGCGCCGGCATTTATCATTTGTAGGCGCTGTACCTCGCTCGTGCCGTCTTTTGGATATAGGCAGACAACCTTGACGCCCGGTGCGTCCGCAAAAGTCTCTAGCGTCGCAGGCCCCGTGTCGCCGCTAGTAGCGCACATTATGAGGTATTTTTCGCCTCTTTTTGCTGCTAGCTCGCTAAGTAGCGCGCCAAACGGCTGCAGCGCCATATCCTTAAAAGCGCGCGTAGGTCCGTGATAAAGCTCGTTTACGTAGAGGTTTTCGCCGATTTTTCGCACCTGTACGGGATTTTGCGGATCGTCAAATCTCTCATACCGCTTCACCGCCCGCTCAAACATCGCCGCATCCGCGTCAAATCTAAATTTCTCTATGATTTTCAGAGCGATTTGTGCGTAGGTTAAATTTACCGCCTCCGCAAAGAAATTTTCGTCCAGCTGCGGCAGCTGCGTCGGTGCGTATAGACCGCCGTGAGCGGAGCTGGGGCTCAGTAGCGCCTGGCTAAATTCCACGCTGCTTAGGATCTCTCCCGCACTCGCTCTAGTTTGAAATAACTTCATTTACTTTCCTTTTTTATCCATTTTTTGTATTTTTTGCTAGCTTTGTCCGCCTTAAAAGCCACAATCTCGGGCAGATCGTAGTCGTGATGCTTCTCGATTAATTTAGCGATTTTTTTAAATTTAACCGCGGTTTTTATGAGTAAAACTCGCTCCTTTTCGTCCTTTATCTCGCCGTCCCAAAAATAAACGCTATTTGCCTTAAAAAGGCTAACGCAGGCGGCAAATTTAGCTTTAACGAGCTTTTTGGCTAGAGCTTTGGCTGCAGCCTTATCGGCACAAGAGGTTAGTATAAATTTCATTTAAAGCGTCCTAAATTTTTAGGAGATTATAGAATTTTCTCTTTGATAATTCGTTTAAATTTACCCGCCAGTGTCGTTTTTAGCGCGATAACGGATAGCGGCAAGCCAAACTCCTCCATCTTTACGGCGTCTTTTCGCGTAACCAAAAGCGAGGTCGCGGCGTAGCGCTCTAGGATACTCGCTAGCTCGTCCCGCGAAAACGCGTAGTGATCGGGATAAATATCGCGTCCCACGCAAAGGCTAAAATAAGGCTCCAAGCGCTGCGGATTTGCGATAGCGGTCACTAAAACCATCTTTGTAGTTTGATTTATTATTTCGCTCTCTCGAGTAAAGTCCTCGCCCTCTTTTACGACGTAGTCGGCTTTAGCGTAAAATTTACTCGGGTAGCGATACGCGCCACTAGGCAGGACGAAATCAAAATACGGTTTTGCCGATGGGCGGATCAGGACGTTAAATTTTTTGATATGAAATTTACCAAAGCCGTCATCGAGCAGCACGTATTTTGCGCCCATTTTTTTGGCCTCATTTATGGCGATATCGCGGTTTTCGCTCACGATGACGTTTGCGTTTTTTACACTTTTTGCGTACTCCATCGCCTCGTCGCCGCTAGCCGTGACGCCCACCAAAATTTCGCCCGAGACTGCGACCTTGACTAGCCCTTGCGAAGCTCTACCATAGCCTCGTAGCACGACGCAACCGCCATCAAATTCGCTTAATATAGCAATACCCAGCGGCGTCTTTCCGCTGCCGCCTAGGGTTAAATTTCCGATGCTGATAATCGGAACGCCAAAATCCAAAGCTTTGCTAAATTTGGATTTT
>CALBNA010000239.1 GCA_937896205.1 uncultured Campylobacter sp.
AGATAAAAATATCAAACTATAAAATCAAATAACGGCTTTTGAGACCGACAAAGCCAAAATAGACCAACTAAAACAAAAAGCCGATCAAAGCGATGCCCTACAAATCAAGCTCGAAGAAGCTAATGCAGATCTAGAAAGCAAAGAAAAAACAAATCAGTCTTTGAAACAAAGAAACGAAAAGCTGGAGGCGTCGCTAAGTAGCGAGAATGCCTTAAAGGAAGACGATGATAGCAAGCGACTACAAATCGTTAAACTACAAACTTCTATAAATAGCAAAGATCGAAGAATATCCGAGCTGGAAGGAGAAGTAAAAGTTAAAGACGAAACGATAGAAAATTTACAGGATAAGTTAACTGTATTAGAAAACTTTAAAACGAAGGTTATTAGTTTTATCTCAAAAATAAGCAATTTAATACCGAATTTTAGCAAGCTATTGGATGACGAACCAAGTGAGGTAAAAAATGAGATAAAAGGCAAAATAGCCGGCAAAGACGGTATGGGGATAGGCTTTTAGTTGGATTGGTTTTTGATTTCGAATATAAAGTTACCAAAATTTTTAGTCAGCATACTTAATAAGCTCCTTTTTTGCCAACATATACCAAGTTATATAATGTGCGAGCTGGTTACACCAAATCGGAGCGTATGCCTAGATCTTTTTTGTACTTTGGTGATGCGGCCGAATTTTGTCAAAAGTTCTTAAAATATAAAAATTTATCCCCCAAACGTCAAAATATTCTTGATAACGTCTATCCATTTAAATATAATCTAACTAAAAAATTAAAGGATAAATTTGCTTTACAGGTCGCTAACTGTGCTTAGCCTTTGCATCGCGCAGTTTATTTGCATCGGATTTTTCGGCGAGGGGCTCGTTAGCATCCTGCGTCAAGACGGTTTTAGTTTAGAGCGCGTCGGTGCGCTTAGAGGGCTTGGACTTTTCGCGGTTTTGGCTTTTTTGTGGTCGCCGTTTATTGACGCTATCGCGCTAAAAATAGGCGGTTACAAAAAGGTTATCCTAGCCTTTCAGTGCCTTACTTTGGCGGTTTTATATGCGGTTTCGCTTCTAAATCCGCGCGACGATTTGCCCGCCGTAATCGCTTTAGCGGTGCTTTTGGCCTTTATCTCGGCCACCTGGACGATGACGTCTAACGCATTTTTTATCAAAATTTCAAACAGCTCGAATTTAAGCTTCACAAACGCCCTCAAGCTTAGCGGCGGATTGATAGGACACGTATCGGGTAACGGCCTAACGCTCGTAATCTACGCAAAATTCGGCTGGAGCGAGGCGAATTTATTCTTGATGTCTTTGATAGCGGTTTCCCTGCTTAGCCTTGCTTTCTTTAAAGAGCCTGAGCGCGTAAACGCCGGCGAGGGGCTGGATTTTAGGGCGATGTTTGGCTTTTTTAAGGGCAAAAAGGCTTGGCTTAGCGTGCTTTTCGTACAATCTATCGGTATCTGTGCGGCGTTTGGACTGCTTAGCCCGATGCTCGTAGATATCGGCTGGAAGCTGGAAGATATCGGCGAGGTCTTGCACATATACGGCACGATATTTGGCTTCGCGGGTGCGCTCGCGGCGGGCTTTGCGGTAAAAAAGCTAGGCGCCAAAAGAGCCTTTTTATACGCCGTAGCGATGCAGACGCTAGGCATCCTGGCCATCTGGTTACCTATCGGCGGCTGGACGGACCGCGCGTCGGTACTTTTTGCTTCGAGCGCGGCGTATGCGGTATATATGGCGCAAGCGACGATAATCTCCACGATGATGATGCAACGTGCCTCGGGACGGCGACCCGCTAGCGAATACGCCGTGCAAAGCAGCTTAAGTATGACATTTCAGATATTTTCGTTTTATCTCGGAACGCTTTTGGCGGGGACGTTGGGTTACGGAGCGGTCGTGCTGGGCGCGGCGGCGTTTTGCGTTTTGAGCCTAGTTTATTTTATAAAGATTTATAAATTTATCTAGCGGATTACGATTTTGCGGGATTTAAGTCGCCGTCTAGTACAAAAAACTGCGTAAAATTTATTTCGCAGAGTTTTGCAAATCGCTTTGCAGATTTAGCCCGCATCGGCAATACGGATTAAACGCACGCAATTTAACCCGAACGCAAGGCCGAATTTAAGTCTCTGGCGCAAAAAAGGCGGTAAATTTATCCCGAATCAAGCAAACCTACCCGCAACAGAAAAACCGCAAAACGAGCTTAAATTTACGCTTAAAACGGCGCAAATTTGGCTCGTAAAATTTACGCAAAAGCTAAATTTACAACCGCTCTTTGATGATCTTTAAAAAATCCAAAAGAGCTTTCGCACTATGATGAGGCGTGTCCTGGACGGCGATTAGTTCGCAGTTTGGCAGCATCCTCGACACTTGCGAAGCGACGGCAAAAGGCACTTCCTCGTCTGCCCTAGAGTGATACATAAGCACGCTTTGAGTGACATCCTTTAGCTCAAATCCCCACAGCCTAGCTTGGAGCCAGAGGTCAAAGCCGATGCCGTTAAGCTGCGCTTTTATCGCTTCTTTTAGCGCACCCTTAGCCTGCGAGCCGTATTTTTCCCACACCGTTTGCGCCGTATTTTCAGGCGTATTGTGCGATGCAAAATCATAAATTTCCTTTATGTGCACATAGTCTGCATAGTCAGCCAAAAGCTCGGGCGGGGCGTTAAATCCGCTTAGTATAAACACCTTTTTCGCCTCTTCGCAAGCTACTGCCGTAGCGTAGGCGTAAGCCGCGCCCACCGACTCGCCCAGCACGCTAAATTCGCCCAAATTTAACGCCGAGAAAAACTCTTTTAGGCGCAGGGCGAATTTTAAAAAACTATCGTCCGCGCTAAAAAGCGAGCTATTAAAATGCCCGCTTCTATATATCAAAATAAGCCTTATTTGATTTTTATTGCAGAAATTTATCAAGGTATTTTGCGGAAAAATCATCAGCGGATGATGATAAACCAAAACATCTTTAAAATCGCTACCAAAGTCGTCGTAGCTTAGATTTTCGCCGCTTTTAAATTTAAAATTTTTCATCTTTTTCCTTAAAATTTATATTCAAATTTTACGCCGATCTCGCGAGGGTCGGATAGGTAGTGCATCGTGGCGTATTTTACGTCGTGATCTTTGTCGAAAAGATTATTAGCGTAAATATAAACGTTGATGTTTTTGTGATTAAAGCCTACTTTTGCATCGACGGTCGCGTAGCCCGCGTTTTCTACGACATTGGCCTTATCGGTGTAAAATTTGCTCTGTCCTCGCAAAAATGCCGCCGCGTAAAATCCGCTTGGAGCCTCATACGAAAGCCCTGCGCCATAAGTTAGCCTTGGCGCGTAATAGACGTATTTGCCGCTATAATCGCCCTGTGCGTCTTTATAGTCTTTAAAGACGCTTTTTGCGTAGCCCAAATTTGCGCTAAGCTTTAATCCGTCCGCCAAAAGCACGGCGCCGTCTAGTTCAAAGCCTTGGGAGCGCGCCTTGCTGGCGTTCTCTGCCACCGTGATATTAGGCGCTACGATGACGCTTACTACTTGCTTGTTTTTGATATCGGCGCGAAAAACGGCGGCGCCTAGCTCAAACCGCTCCCAAGCCCCTTTTACGCCGACTTCATAGCTAGTCATCGTTTCTTTATCGTACCATTTTTTAGACGTAGGCGACGCAGCCCAAAAGCCGCCCGGTTTATAGCCCTTCGATACGCTCGCATACGCCGTAACCTCGTCGTTTATAGCGTATTTTAGTCCGATCTTGGGCGATAGCGCGCTATATGAATCGCTTAAATTTTCACCGCTCATGCGGTTTTGAAATTTGACCCTATCTTTGTCGAATCTAGCTCCCAAAATAACCGAAAAATCAAGCGGCAGATAAATTTCATTATGCGTAAAAACGCCGTAGTTTTTACTTCTGGTTTTGTTATTTTGCAGCGAGCGAATACCGCCGAACATCACGCTGTTTACACTGCTTCGCACGTCTCTTTGCGTAGCGCCCGCCGCAGCGCCTAGGACGAATTTGCCATACGTATTATCGGCGCTAAATCTAAACTCCTGCGTAAAATCTTTTCTATCCTCTTTATAATACACATCCATTAAGGACGCGGGGCGATGATCGCCGTCGTAGCTGCTGTCGTTTTTGTAATCCCTAAAAGTCGTAAGCGAAGTGAGCGCATAGTCGCCCGATTTATATTCTACCTTTAGCGATGCTTCGTAGTTTTTGGCGTTTTCCTCGCCCTCTATACCGTTGGCGTAGCGCGTTCTATTGGCTGCGCTAGGCAAATTCGATCTTTGCGCGCCGTTGGCTATCCTATAATAGTTTTGAATAAGATCCACCGTAAGCTCGTCCGTAGGTAAAAATCTAAAGTAAATTTTGCCATAAAGAGCGTCTTTGTAGTCGTCGCTTTTGTTTAAATTTTCGTTATACATAAAGCCGTTTTTCTTTTCGCTAAAACCGGTAAAACTAGCCAGAAATTTATCCTTTACTATCGCTCCGCCTGCGTTAAAACTAATACCACGCAGGCTATCCTCGCCAAGCTTTAGTCCGATCTTTGCTTGCGGTTCGTTGGTAGGAGCTTTGGAGACCGCATTTATCACGCCTGCGTAGGCGTTTTTGCCGTAAAGTGCGCTTTGAGGCCCTTTTAGGATCTCGATACGCTCGATATCCTCCAAAAATACGTAGTTGCCGTAAGTACCAAGATAACTCACGCCGTCCAGATAAAGCCCGACGTTTGGGCTATCAAATGCGTAATCGCTCGTCACGCCGCGCATGATAAAAAGCGAAATACCTCCGCCTTGCAAAAACGATAAATTTGACGATGCGCTCCTAAGCCCGTTTAGATCTTTTGCTTCTCTACGCCGCAACTCTCTTTCGTCCAGCACGCTCACCGCAGCCGCCACCTCGCTAGCGTTTTCATCGATTTTTTGAGCCGATACGCTGACCTCGTCCAGCCTCACGGCGGGAGCTGCTATCGCTAGCGCCGCAACCGCACTTAAAAGCAAAATTTTTCTCACTTTAGACTCCTTTTATAATTTCTTTACTTTAAGGATAGTATAATATTTTTGAAATTTATTATCAACCCGAAATTTACAAATGACGGATTTATTTTTATATTTAAAGGAAAAATTTGCGCACGGTATCCGCAGACGTTTTTATGGATAAATTTAATAGCAGCGAAGACGGAGTTTTGGCTGGTCTTGGCGTCAAAATCCGCGCCAAAAATATCGCGCTAAGCGATGAAATAGCCTTCGGCACGATAAAAATGGACGCTAAAGACGACACCAAAATAGTCGGCGATTTTCACGCTTTGCGGGGTTGCTTTATAAATTTCACCCTACAAGGAGGCATTAGCCTAAGCTCAGCGAATGGCAAAATCGAATACAAAAGCGGACTATCCACGATCAGCTCGGTCGATCTACCAAGCTCGGATCAAGAGATTTACGGCGGCGCGCACGCGGGAATAAATTTATTCCTAGAAAACTCGTTTATGAGCGCAAATTTCGGCGATCTTATCGAGCTTGGCGCAAACAAACTCGTCTCGCAAAACGACACCTGCGCCGTAAATAAAATTTTATTAAACCAAATTTTATCGTTAAACGCCGACGAACCGCTTGAAAGACTGCTTTTAGAAAGTAAAATTTTAG
>CALBNA010000240.1 GCA_937896205.1 uncultured Campylobacter sp.
TATAAGAGACAGGTATGATAGCAGAATAATCACAAAAACAGCTAAAAAAACGTAGATAAAAATCCACTTTTTGCGGCGATTTGCGAGGTCGCAGGATTTTGGCTTTTTGAAAAAATAAAACGCGCTCGCCGCAAAACAGATCGCGGCAAGTGCGGTAAAATAGGGCCTTAGCTCGGTTAAGCTCTCGATAGCTTCCGAGCTAAGCAGGCTAAACGAAGCGCCGAAAATCAAAAACAAAAGCGCGGGCAGGCAGCAAAGAGTCGCCGCCAGCGCGCTCGCGACCGACGCAAGAGCTAGCCAAAAGCCCTTCATTTGACCTCTTGCGACTTGTAGTCGTAGCTAAAATCTTTTGGAGAATAGTAATTTAGCACGTTGTCGTCCACTTCGCCGTAAGGATAGCCGAAGTTATTTAGCGGAAATTCCGCAGGTTTTGGCGATAGGACAAAGTCGCGCGCATCGTTAAAGCCGATCCAGCACATCTCCCAGTTGCCAAACAAAAACTCGCGCACTTTGGCAAGCTTGCTGTCGTCGTTACTTAGCTTCTCGCCCAGGCGCACTTTAGCGACGTCCGCAGGATCGACAGGGATCCAGCCGTGGCCTTTGAGATAAAATTCCGCCCTGCAGTGTTGACCGCCCGAGATCGCTGCGAGCCCCTTCTCATCGGCCTTTCCCATCTCGTTTGAAAATCTGCTCTGTCCCACTCTGATGCCGAAAATCTCGCGCGCAGGGATGCCTACGGCTCTGCAAAGCCCCACGAATACGGAGTTTATGTCGGTGCATTTGCCCACCAGCTTGCCGCTTTCAAGTATCGCTTTTACGTCGCCCATACCGCAGCCCAGGACGCTGTTGTCGCGCTGCATGGTGTTTGCCACCCACGTGTAGATAGCCTTGGCGCGCTCTAGATCGCCTTTTATGCCTTTAGTTATTTCCTCAGCTTTTTGCTTTACGATGCCGTCATTTGGGATGTGCTGAGTAGGTTTTAGATAAAATTCCGTCTCAGCGCTCAGCTTTTCGTTCGAGTTAAATTTGACCTTGCTAAAGTCGGTGTTTCGCTCGAAGGTCTCGACTCTAAATTTAACGCTAAGCGTCGGCTTTGCCACCTCGGCGTAATCCACGTAAAGCGTCGGGATCGCGTCGTAGTTCACCGACGGATTGGCGAAATTGCCGTCAAATTTGATGTCGCTTACGCTCTGATACTCTCTAATAAACGGCAGCGGTATCCACAGCCTGGTTTTCTTGCCCGCCTCTAAAATTTCGTGATTTAAAGTGAGGTCAAAAACCCTCTTGTTGCCCATAGCTTTGCCGCCTCCAAAAACGGTGCTCGGAGTTGCCATAACGGCGCCTAAAATCGCAGTGTTTCTTAAAAAATCGCGTCTTTGCATGAAATGCCTTGTATAAATAATAGTTGTCCCGCAACTCTTGGGCGGTATTTTACTAAGAAAGGCTAAATTTGGCTTTAAACAGCGGTATTTTCGCGAGTCGTTTGGGCGCCTTGCGATTTTAGAATTTGACTTAATTAAATTTGGATAAATTTTTAAATTTTACGCATCGAGACCTGCACCGCGAAAGTGCTAAATTTGGTTTAGTTAAAATTTATGTTGTTAAGTTATATTTATTTGTATAGCGGCTTAATTTTAGGATTTTTAAGGTGCGGGCCTCGGCGAGCCAAATTTGCGAATTTGAATTCAAATTTGAATAGAAAAAGTTAAGGCGAAGTATTTTTGTGCTAGACGAGGCACTTTTAAATTTGGCGACGGGAGTTACCATGTAGGTAATGACCGAGCCAAATTTAAAAGTAACGAAGTATAGGGCAAAAAGACAAGCCTTAGTCGATAAATCTTTTTGTTAAATTTACGTACGCATCTATCCTTCGGTCTCTCAAAAACGGCCAAATCCTGCGCACTTCTTCACTTCTGGTCATATCGATCTCGACGATGCGGCACTGCTCGCTCTGGCTATCGGCGCGGAAAAGCTCCTCGCCCTGCGCGCCGAAAACAAAGCTGTTGCCCCAAAATTTGATCCCGTCCATCACGCCGCTTTCGTCGCCCTCAAAGCCCACGCGGTTTACGGCGATCACTGGTAGTCCGTTTGCCACCGCATGTCCGCGCTGCACGGCGACCCACGCCTCTAGCTGGCGCGATTTCTCCGCCTCCTCGTCGCCCTCAAACCACCCGATCGCGGTTGGATAGATGAGCAGCTTCGCGCCGCGCAGAGCCATGAGGCGCGCAGCCTCAGGATACCACTGATCCCAGCACACCAAAAGCCCAAGCCTGCCCACGCTCGTATCGATGGGCTCAAAACCGATATCGCCGGGAGTGAAGTAAAATTTCTCGTAAAAGCCAGGGTCGTCGGGGATGTGCATTTTGCGGTATTTGCCCGCGACGCTGCCGTCTTTTTCAAAGACGAATGCGGTGTTGTGATACAGGCCGTCCGCGCGCTTTTCAAAGAGCGAAGTAACGAGCACGACGCCGTTTTGTCGCGCTACCTCGCCCCAAAATTTGACGTCGTTTTCCCAGCCCTCGGCAAGATCAAAAAACCTCGTCTCCTCGCTCTGGCAAAAATACTGCGTCTGGTGCAGCTCCTGCAGCACCACGAGCTCCGCCCCGCCGCTGCTAGCCTCGCGCACGAGCTCGAGCGTCCTTTGCACGGTTGCGTCTTTGGTGCCGTGAAATTTTTGTTGGATTAGCGCTACTTTCATATTTTTCCTTACGATTTAAATTTTTAAAATTATATCAAAGCAGGGATAAATTAGGGCTTGAACGGCTGATCGGGCGAGTAAATTTCGCCGCTGTCGCCGCTTATAAAATTTGCTTTAGCCTCTCAAGCAAGCCCGCACAAGAGCGCGAAACGTCCTCGTAGCACTGCTCAAAATCGCGGGTGTAGTATGGATCGGCGATTATCTTGCCGTTTGTCGCGTCGCTAAATTCGAGCAGAAATTTTACTTTCTCGTCAAATTTGGCGTCAGCACCAAATTTTCGCTTTAGAGTCCTTAAATTTTCATCGTCCATTATCAAGATAAGATCGCTACTATCAAAATCTTTTTGCGTTATCAAGGTCGCTTTGTGAGGCGCTACGGGTACGCCGTTTTGCTTCAAAACCCGCACGGTTTCGTAGTATGGCGGCTCGCCTATCTCGTCCTCATGCGTGGCACGCGAGTCGATACTAAGACGCTCAGCCAGACCCGCTTTATCGGCTAAATTTTGCATAACAGACTGCGCCATAGTCGAGCGGCAGATATTTCCGTGGCAAACGAATAAAATTTTCATATTTTTCCTTTGATTTAGCATTCGCACGAGCCGTTTTGATCGTCGCACGGATCAAGGTGCGTCGTGATCTGCCATTCAAACTCGCCGTATTTAGCCCTGATAGCGGCTTCTATCTCGTCTGAAATTTTGTGCGCGTCGTAAAGCGAAATTTCGCGGTTAAAGACTAGATGAACCGCGACATAGTAGATGTTTGCGCTCTTTCTGGTAGCTAGGCCGTGATAGCTTGCTATCTGAGGGCGCGAGCGGATTATCTCTTCGATTTGCGCCGTTATCTCGGGATCTAGCGCTCGGTCTAGCAGTACGCCTACGCTTTCTTTCATCAAATTTATCGCGCTAACGGCGATGTAGCCGCTAATCACTATACCAAAAACAGCGTCTATCGCGGCAAATCCCGTAAATTCGACCAAGATAAGCGAGGCGATAACGGCTAGGTTGCTAAAAAGGTCGCTTTTATAGTGCAGCGCGTCGGCTCTAACGATCAAATTTCTCGTGCGGCGAGCAACGCGGGAGAGGTAGGCGACCAGCAGCCCCGTAACCGCGACCGATAGCACCATCGCATAGAGCGAAAAAGCCGTATCTACGGGCATTTGCTCCGTTTGTAGCTTACGCACGCTCTCATAAAATATAAACGCGCCGGCACCCACGATCAAAACGCCCTCAAACATCGCCGCAAGCGCTTCTAGCTTGGTGTAGCCGAAGTTAAATTTAGCATCAGGCGCGGCCTGGGATTTACGGATGGCGAAGAAATTTAGCGCGGAAACTAGCAGGTCAAGCATCGAATCGATAGCCGAACTAAGCACCGCCACCGAACCACCGATCAAACCCGCGGCAAATTTAACCACAGCCAGCGCAAACGCCGTCGCGCCCGCGACTATCACGGCTCTGCGGCCTAAAATTTCATTTTGCCTTTTTATGCCGGCATTGTTTAATTGCATTTAGATTTCGCTTTCGGCTTCGCTCGCGCCACTATACTTGTTTTTCGCTTCACTTCGTTCGCTAGAAACATGCTTCGCTTCGCTCGCAACGCTATACTTGTTTTGACTCGAGCAGTGCAGCGAGCCGTTTTGACGCACAAAAACAAGCGAATCTACGCCGATTATCTTATGGTTCGGCAGCTCCCGTGCCAGTCGCTCAAGCACGATTTTATCGTTATCGTCGCCATACGTCGGCACGATGACGGCGCCGTTTATAAAGATAAAATTCGCATACGTGCACCCAAGCCTCTTGCCGCCGTAAAATTTAGCCTTCGGAAGCGGCAACGGCACGAGCTTAAAGCCCGTATTTTCAAGCTCTTTTTTCATCGCACCTAGCTCCTCAAAATGCTCGTCGGCAGGATCATCGCAAGAGGCGTACGCGATGGTATCAGGAGTGATAAAACGCGCCAGAGTATCGACGTGGCTATCGGTGTCATCGCCTTTTATAAAGCCGTTTTTAAGCCATATCACGTGCCGAAGGCCAAAAAGCTCCTTAAGCCGCGCCTCGATCTGCTCTTTGTTTAGATGGGCGTTGCGATTGTCGTTTAGTAGGCACTTCTCAGTCGTTAGTAGCGTGCCGCGCCCGTTAAAATCGATACTGCCGCCCTCAAGCACGAGATCGATACTTCGCAAATCGCTTTTAAAACGCTTGGCAAGCTCCAAATTTACGGCATTATCCTTCGAACTTTCAAATTTACCGCCCCAAGCGTTAAATTTAAAATCATAACTGACGATTTTCGCGCCGTCCTGCACGTCTATCATGCCGTAGTCGCGTATCCACGTATCATCGGTGTCGATTTTTACGAACTCCACGTTATCAAATTTAGCAAATCGCTCCCGAAAAATCCCCTCATCGGGGCAGATCAAAACGACCTTTTGAAACGGCGCGATAGCTGCCACCAGCCTCTCGTAGGCATCCAAAATTTCGCCCAGATACGGCTTCCAGTCGGTATTTTCGTGCGGTAGCGATAAAAATATCAGCTCTTGTTTTTCCCACTCTGCAAACGCTCTCAAATTCGTCCTTTATTTAAATAATTTCTATCAAAATTTAGGGGTTATGATACCTTTTGCAAGCTTAAATTTTAAAATAAATCATACAAAATTAGTTTTAAATTTAGTTTGCTTTCGCTACAATCTCGCGAAATTATCAAAAAGAAGCTAAAAAATTTATGGATTTTGAGTTTATAAAAGAATTTACGCCGATGTTCGTAAAAGCAGGCATTTTCACCGTCAAGCTCTCGCTTTACGGCATCTTGCTCTCGCTTGTTATCGGCATATTTTGCACGCTGGTTAAATTTTACAAGGTCAAGGTCCTGATGCCTATCGTAAACGGCTACATCGAGGTTTCTAGAAACACGCCGCTGCTTATACAGCTTTTTTTCCTATACTACGGGCTTAGCAAATTTGGGCTAAATTTGAGCGCTTTTACCTGCGCTGTCGCGGGGCTTGCGTTTCTAGGCGGCAGCTATATGGCCGAGAGTTTTAGGCTTGGCTTTGAGGCTGTAAAAAAGACGCAGATCGAGGCCGCGCTTAGCGTCGCACTCACGCAGGGGCAAATTTTACGCTACGTTATCCTGCCTCAGGCTTTTAGCGTTTCAATCCCTTCGATCGCGGCTAACGTCATCTTTCTCATCAAAGAAACCTCGGTCATCAGCATCATCGCCCTGCCCGATCTGGTCTATGCGACCAAGGACATCATCGGGCTTTACTACATGACCGACGAGGCGCTTTTTATGCTCGTCGTTAGCTATTTGATTATCATTTTGCCGATATCTTTGGTGTTATTTTGGCTTGAGAAAAGGATGAGAGTTGGACGGAGTTAGCATTTTATTCGACCCGCTAGTTTTAAAGCGGCTGATTTTCGAGGGGCTGTGGATGAGCGTGCAGATTTCAGCCATCTCGATCGCGATCTCCCTTGTTTTAGGCACGTTTTTGGGCGTGGCTATGAGCTCGAAAAACAAATTTATCTTTTTCGTCCTAAAAATTTGCCTCGAAATCGTACGTATAATGCCTCAAATCGTCTGGCTATTTTTGTTTTACTACGGCGCGAGCAAGACATTTGGGCTCGATATCTCCAAATTTAACGCCTCGCTCATCGTCTTTAGCCTGTGGGGCGTGTTTGAGATGATGGATATCGTGCGCGGCGCGATCGTATCGATACCGCGGCATCAGTTTGAGAGTGCGGCGGCCCTGGCGCTTAGCAAGACTCAAATTTATCTTTACGTCGTAATCCCGCTAGCCACGCGCCGTCTAGTGCCTGCGGGCGTAAATTTACTAAGCCGTATCATCAAAACCACCCCGATCGTCGCTCTCATCGGCGTACCAGACCTGCTAAAAGTCGGACAGCAAACGATCGAAGCCGCAAGCCTAACGGCAAACCCAACCGTGCCGTTTTGGATATACGGCTTTATATTTTTATTATATTTTCTCATCTGCTATCCTATCTCAAAACTATCCAAGATACTTGAAAACAGATGGGCATAAGGAATCAAATGAGCGAAATTTTAAAACTCTCAAATTTAAGCAAATCTTACGGCGACTTGCAGGTGCTAAAAGGCATCGACCTTAGCGTCAAAAACGGCGAAGTAGTCGTGATCCTGGGGCCGTCAGGATGCGGCAAAAGCACGACTCTGCGCTGCATAAACGGCCTTGAGCCATTTGACGGCGGGCAGATAGAGATAGCCGGCGAAAAGATCGACAAAAACTACAAAGACTGGATAAAAATCCGCCAAAAAGTGGGCATGGTTTTTCAAAACTACGAGCTATTTGATCATATGAACGTCATCGAAAACATCGTGCTAGGCCCTGTAAAAGCGCAAAAAAGAAGCCGCGAAGAGGTCGAAAAAGAAGCCGAAGCATGGCTAGAAAAAGTCGGCCTAAAACATAAAAAATACGCCTATCCAAAGGAGCTTAGCGGCGGACAAAAGCAACGCATCGCCATCGTGCGCGCGCTTTGCATGAGGCCAGAGATCATGCTGTTTGACGAGATAACGGCCTCGCTAGACCCCGAGATCGTGCGCGAGGTGCTAGACGTCGTCATAAACCTCGCAAAAGAGGGCATGACGATGCTAATCGTAACTCATGAGATGGGCTTTGCACGCTCGGTAGCAAATCGTATCGTTTTCATGGATGAGGGCAAAATCGTCGAAGAGAGCGAGCCGGAGGCGTTTTTCACGCATCCAAAAAGCGAACGCGCGAAGAAATTTTTAAATTTGTTTTCGTTTTAGCGGCTTAAATTTGACGTTTTTTAGGCTAAATTTGAAAGCTTTTCTTTGCCAGTGAGTGTCGAAGATGACGATGTTAGCACACAGATCGGACTAAACCCAAAACAAAGTGAATTTAGCACCTATAAAGATGTCACGATCTACTCTTGTGCGGTAATTTTTATATTATTAGCCTGTCTCTTATACACATCTGACGCTGCCGACGAAGAGGATAG
>CALBNA010000241.1 GCA_937896205.1 uncultured Campylobacter sp.
CTCGGAGATGTGTATAAGAGACAGGTTTAAATTTACGCGTTTAGCGGCGAGCAAAGGCGGGTAAATTTAACGCGCAAAAGCTAAAAGTACGAAAATAACCTTTCCGGGCGCCCTAAAGCGACCGGAAAATCTAGCACAAGGAGCTAAACATGGTAAAAATCGCGATCAACGGTTTTGGACGTATCGGCAGGTGTGCTGCTCGTATTATTTTAGAGCGAGACGACGTTGAGCTTGTCGCTATCAACGACACGGCGACGCGCGACATGACGCGCTATCTGCTCAAATACGACAGCGTGCACGGCGAATTTAAGCAAGACGTTAAGGTGATAAGCGACGATTTTATAGAAGTAAACGGCAAAAAGATAAGAGTTTTTTCAACAAGAGATCTAAACGAGCTTAGCTACGCAGACTACGGCGCGGACGTGGTTTTGGAGTGTACGGGCAAGTTTTTAACCACTGAAAAATGCGAACCATATTTAGCTCGCGGCGTCAAAAAAGTCGTCATGAGCGCTCCGGCAAAAGATGACACGGCGACCTTTGTGGTTGGCGTAAACGACGATAAATACGCAGGCGAAGCGATCGTCTCAAACGCAAGCTGCACCACAAACGGCCTTGCTCCCGTCGCAAAAGTATTAAACGATAAATTTGGCATCGTAAAAGGGCTCATGACTACGATCCATGCCTACACAAACGGCCAAAGCTTGGTTGATGTTAAGGCTAAAGATTTCCGCCGATCGCGCGCTGCAGCACTAAATATCGGGCCTACGACCACAGGAGCCGCAAAAGCTATCGCAAAAGTACTTCCTGAACTAAACGGCAAGATGCACGGCCAAGCCGTCCGCGTACCGGTTGCAAACGTCTCGATGGTCGATCTAACGGCGGTTTTAAAAAGACCGGCTAGCAAAGAGGAGATAAACGAGGCGTTTAGAGCGGCTGCGGAGTCAAATTTAAAGGGAATTTTATTCGTCGATGACGATTACAGGGTTAGCAGCGACTTTTGCACGAGCGCATACAGCAGTATCGTAGCAAGCGACACGACGCAGGTCATCGCCGATGATATGGTAAAGGTCTTTGCGTGGTACGACAACGAGTGGGGCTACTCGACAAGACTCGTCGATCTAGCTAAGATCGTGGCTACGAAGTAAATTTAAAGGGTGAAAAATGAGTGAAATTTTATCGATTAACGATCTTGAGCTAAGCGGTGCGAAGGTATTTGTTAGGTGCGATTTTAACGTGCCTATGGATGAGTTTTTAAACATCACTGACGACCGCAGGATCCGCTCAGCGATCCCTACTATCCGCTACTGCCTAGATAACGGCTGCAGCGTGGTTTTAGCTAGCCACCTAGGGCGTCCGAAAAACGGCTTTGAGGAGAAATTTTCGCTGCGAGGCGTGGCAAAGAGGCTTTCAAGGCTACTTGATAGAGACGTGATATTTGCCGAGGACGTCATCGGCGCGGACGCAAAAGCTAAAGCCGCCGCGCTGAAGCCTGGCGAAATTTTGCTTCTTGAAAATTTGCGCTTTGAAAAGGGCGAGACCAAAAACGACGAGGCGCTAGCCGGTGAGCTCGCTAAATACGGCGAATTTTATATCAATGACGCATTTGGCGTCTGCCACAGGGCACACAGCTCGGTCGAGGCGATTACTAAATTTTACGACGAGAAGCACAAGGCGGCGGGATTTTTACTACAAAAAGAGATAAATTTTGCCCAAAATCTCATCAAACATCCTGCGCGTCCGTTCGTCGCGGTCGTGGGCGGTAGTAAGGTAAGCGGCAAGCTGCAGGCTCTACACAACCTGCTTCCGCGCGTGGATAAGCTCATAATTGGCGGCGGCATGGCGTTTACGTTTCTAAAATCTCTCGGCGAAAATATCGGAAATTCGCTGCTTGAAGAAGATCTCATCGATGACGCAAGGCAAATTTTGCAAAAGGGTAGGGAGCTTGGCGTTAAAATTTATTTGCCGGTTGACGTCGTCGCAGCCCAGACCTTTTCGGCCGAAAGCGCCGTGAAATTCGTCCCCGCCCAAGAGATCCCGAGCGGCTGGATGGGGCTAGATATCGGGCCAGCGTCGATTAGGCTCTTTAAAGAGGTTATCGCCGACGCGCAAACCATCTGGTGGAACGGGCCGATGGGGGTTTTTGAGATGGATAAATTTAGCAAAGGCAGCATCAAAATGAGCCACGCTATCATCGACACTCATGCGACTACGGTCGTGGGTGGCGGCGATACGGCCGACGTCGTCGAGCGCGCGGGAGATGCTGATGAGATGACCTTTATCTCGACGGGCGGAGGTGCGAGTTTAGAGCTTATCGAGGGCAAGGAGCTACCCGGCATAAAACCGCTTAGAAAGGTGGCGGAGTGAGGTTTTTAGCAAATTTAAAGTGCAATCACACCAGAGCGAGCTTTAAAGAGTACACCCAAATTTTAGACGCAAATTTAAGCTCAAACGACGACGTGACGGTGTTTCCGCCCTTTAGCGCGCTTGATCTTGCGGCTCATAAATTTAAACTCGGCGCGCAAAATTTCTACCCATGCGAAAGCGGCGCTCATACCGGCGAGATCGGCAAGGCGATGCTAGATGAATTTGGCGTAAAAAGCGTGCTGATCGGGCACTCCGAACGGCGCGAGCTAGGCGAGAGCGAGGAACTTTTGCGCGCGAAATTTGACTTCGCCATAAAGGCGGGCTGGCAGATCGTCTACTGCATTGGCGAAAATTTGAGCGTGAACGAAGCTGGGCGCACGAAGGAGTTTTTGGCTGAGCAGCTAAAAAATATCGAGCTTGGCTACGAGCGGCTACTGATCGCCTATGAGCCCGTGTGGGCGATAGGTACGGGCAAGAGTGCAAGCACGGAGCAGATCGAAGGGATTTTAAATTTCATCCGCGAGCAAACGAGCGCGCCGCTGCTTTACGGGGGCAGCGTAAACGTCGCAAATATCGGCGGGATAGCGGGGATCAAAAACTGCGATGGAGTACTAGTAGGTACGGCGAGTTGGGACGCCCCTGGTTTCTTGGAGCTTATTAGCGCGTCATCTCGCTGACGCCTTTAAATGATTTCGTAAATTTCGCCCTGCGACAGGCTACATGCCTAGTCTTGGGACGAAATTTACTTCAAAACATTTAAATCCGCCTAGCGATATTTCCGATTGTCGATTTATGTTTA
>CALBNA010000242.1 GCA_937896205.1 uncultured Campylobacter sp.
GATGACGGCTCCGTTACGAAAGGCGGGCTACTAGTTGGCATCTTGAATTCAAATTTTCATGCGACCGAAGGAAAGCCGACGTATCTTGGCTTTTTACATTCAAGTGATAAAAATATAAGTGGCGATGAATATAGTAAGCAAATACAGCTTTGGCTTTTAAACCATGACCCTGATAGAATTTCAGATGAAGAATTTAACGCGCTCAGTGAGCCAATGAAAGAATTTATAAAATTTCATCGCACATTTGATAATATCAATCAAAGAGCTAAAAATACATCCAAGAAAGAAGAGGCAGACACCCCAAAAGACCCTTTACAAATTTTATTCGAGCAAATGGATAAAGATTTTAAAGAGATGCTTAAAAAGCTGCAGGAAAGAGCCCAAAAAGCGAGACTCGAACAGCGAAAAACTATGCAACAAAATTTAGATACGCAAACTATCAAAAATATAGCTCAAACTTCAAAAGACACACTAAATGAAATGCTTGAATTTCTAAGTAAAATGTCAAAGCAACACGGCGTAAATTTAGACATAAACGAAGTAAAAACGGCGTTTATAAATTTAACTGACAGCTACAAATTTAATAATAAAACAATCAATATCAAAGCGTAAATTTACACCAAATTTACGTATTCACTCCGCCAAGTAGCTCTTGCGTTTGCTCAAAGCTAAAGCCCTCTTCGGCATCTTGTTTTAGGAAGTTATCTATAAATTCTTTTTTTGAGATGGCGAGGTCTAGCTCTTTGTCGCTGCCCTTTTGATACGCGCCGATGCGTAGCAGGACTTCGTTTTCTTTTAGAAGCGAGTAGAGGCGCTTTAGCTTGGCTGCGTTTGCTCTGTGCTCTTTGCTCACGATGTCGCTCATCACGCGCGAGGCGGAGTTTAGGATGTTTATAGGCGGGTAGATACCAAAGTCCGTCATCTCGCGGCTAAGCACGATGTGTCCGTCTAGGATCGAGCGGCTCTGGTCGGCTATCGGATCGCTCATATCGTCACCGTCGACTAGCACGGTAAAAAAGGCCGTTATGCTTCCTTTGCCCTCCTCTTTGCCTGCGCGCTCCATCAGTTGAGGTAGTAGGGTGAGTACGGATGGCGGGTAGCCCTTAGATGTCGGCGGTTCGCCCAGCGCCAGCCCGATCTCTCGCTGTGCCATGGCAAATCTCGTCACACTATCCATGATGAAAAGCACGTCTTTACCTTGGTTTTTGAAGTATTCGGCCACACTCATCGCGCAAAAGGCGCCGTATTTTCGCATCAGCGGGCTATCGTCGCTAGTTGCTACGATGACGACGGTGCCGCTTAGATCGCCGTGCAAATTTTTCTCGATAAACTCCGGCACCTCGCGGCCGCGCTCGCCAATGAGCGCGACAATCTTGATCGGAGCTTGCGAGTTTTTCACGATCATGCCCATGAGCGTACTTTTGCCTACACCAGAACCCGCGAAAATGCCAAGTTTTTGGCCTTTGCCGCAGGTTAGTAGTCCGTCTATGCTTTTAACCCCGACGCTAAAAATTTCATCTATCAGTCCGCGCTTCATCGCATCAATCGGAGCTTGCATGATCGGAGCGTACTCGGTCGTAGTAATCGCGCCTTTGCCGTCTTTTGGATTCATAAAAGGATCGACTACGCGCCCCAAAAGAGCGTCGCCGACGGGGATTTTCATACCTTGGTCGCTCTGATAGACGAAGTCGCCGATCTTGTAGCCTTCTACAAAGCCAAAAGGCGAGATTAGCGCGGTATTTTGCCGCACCTCGGTCACCATCGCTAGTCCGCTCTTGCTCTTGTCTTTAGCGCAAATTTGCACGATGTCGCCGATACTGGGGCGCAGGCCAGAGATCTCTATCGTCGTAGCAGAAATTCGCTCTATCACGCCAAAGACGCTAGATAGCGATAAATTTGCGCCCAGTTTTGATTTTAAGCTATCTAAATTCACTAAAATCTCACTTCTTTGTGAGAATTTATAAGGGAGAAAAACTCGCGCCTAGTCTCGCTACTATTTAAAAAACATCCTCGCAGCGCCGATGTTGTCGTGGTCGAGTTGATCTTACCCACGCCTCGCATCTCCACGCACATGTGGCGCGCCTCGATGACGACGCCAACGCCTTTTGGCTTGATGACCTCTTGCACGGCCTGCGCGATTTGCTCGGTGAGCTGCTCTTGGATCTGTAGGCGGCGAGCGAAGATATTTACCATGCGTGGGATTTTGCTAAGGCCGACGACCTTGTGGTTTGGGATGTAGGCTACGTGCACGCGCCCGAAAAACGGCAACAAATGATGCTCGCAAAGGCTGTAAAATTCGATATCGCGCACGAGCACCATTTCGTTATTTGAACTATCAAACAGCGCGTCGTTTAGCACGACTTTTGGGTCTTGAAAGTAGCCGCTCGTTAAAAACTCGTAAGCTTTAAAAACGCGCTCGGGAGTTTTAGCCAGCCCCTCTCTGCGCGGGTCTTCGCCCACTAGCTCTAGCATCTGCTCGACGCAGCTTTCAAATTTTTCTTTTTTTAAATTCTCGTTTTCTAAATTTTTTTGCATTTGCGTTCCTGGTTTAAATTTCGCCTGTGTAAATTTGATAAACGATTTTACTTAAATTCGCCTTTCGCTGTCTCTTATACACATCTGACGCTGC
>CALBNA010000243.1 GCA_937896205.1 uncultured Campylobacter sp.
TTTAAACGCGGGCGCACTAAATTTAAAAAGCGTAAATTTGCAAAGCGGCGATAGAGGCGATATCTTGCGCGGCGCGTCAAATTTGCCTAGCGGCTCAAACGAGGGCGAAAGCAGCGCAGATATCTTAAAAAAACAGCTAGAAAAACTGCAAAAACGGCTAAAAGAGCTTGAAGCCGCGATAAAGCGAGTAAAAGCGAGCAAAAATCCATACGCAAAAGATATGGCGGCCTCGCTTGAAACGCAAAAGGGAGCGGTGTTTGCGCAGATAATGCAAATAAGCGCGCGAATTTTAGAAATGCAAGGCGGCCAGAGTAAAATTTGACGCCGTAAATTTGTATTTCAAATTTTAAAGCCTTGAAGCCAATTAAGAAATAGGGCGATTTTGATTTTAAAATATCAAAATACAAAAATGATTTGTCAAATCTTTTTTATACTCTAATTATTTTTTAGGACTTTTCTCGTAAAAATCGGACTAAAATTTAGCCTTAAAAAGCAGCAGGATTTAACGACGCTTTACGCAAAAGGCTCGCAAGAGGAGCTTTTGGCGTTTTCGGATATGCTCCGCTAGCGCACTGCCTCACAGCGTGTTTTTGCGCAGTTCAAAGGTTTACGCGGGCGAAAATTTACCCCAAGGCGAAGTAAGCGAGCCCGTAAATACCCTCTCAAACATCACGCCAAGCGTCGTTAGCGCCTATCTAAAGGGCGAGCTAAAAGAGTGCGAAAACGGCGTTTTTAGCGACGTTTGCGTTTTTATAGAGGGCAAATTTACTCCCGTGACGAAGGCAAATTTTAACGAGCTTTTGGAGTTTGCTTTTAAAAATTTATGCGCAGGCCAAAGCGTCAAATTTAAAGATATTAGCGGCGAATTTGAAGCTTTAAATTTCACCGAACTAAACGAAAATTTTAATCTTTTAATGCCGACGAATCTTAAAAATTTACCTAAAATTTTTATCGCAAACGAAGCTGAGCAGGTTGCCCTAGCAAGCTACGAAAAGCCCGCCGTTACGCTAAAAACGACGGCGATCTACCGCGGCAATCACCCAAGCTCTCCTAGATTTTTTGATGTCTGCGCAGCTAGGGACATTTTCATCTACGCACTTTGCGACAAGC
>CALBNA010000244.1 GCA_937896205.1 uncultured Campylobacter sp.
CCTCAAAGTCAGTAATAAAAGTAACTTTATTGCTTTTATCTTCTAGTTGTTTTACTTTTTCTTGCATTTTTATTCCTCCTTACTCTTGTCTTGTTCTTTTGAGCTATCTAATCCTTTTTTCTTACGTAATCTTCTAAATGCACTTGAAAATGTAGATAAAGTCATTTCCTCAAATTTCATTTCTATTTCCTTTCTTTAAATTTTACGCAAACGGCGGCAAATTTACGCCGTAAACGTCTTTAAGGTTTCGTTGTATTTGTTCTCGTCCTCGCACTGAATGAGCAGCAAGTCGCCATCCTCAAATACCGATGAGCCAGTAGGTTTGATGTATTCGCCCTTTCGCTTGATGAGTAGCACCAAAAAGTCGCTAGGAAGCTCGAGCTCGGCTAGGTTTTTACCGACGACTTCGGCGTCAAAGCGTATAGTGTGCTGACGTAAAGTGTGGTAAAAGATCGGCAAGTTCGACATCTCGACCTCTTCGGCTACGACCTCTTCTTTGACGCCGCATTTTTGCGCGACCTTTTCTAGCGTCATGCCCTGGATGATGATCGAGACGAACACGACGAAAAATATCGTGTTAAAAATCAGCTCCGAATTTGGTAAATTTGCGCCGAACGGATAGGTCGCAAGTACGATAGGAACGACGCCGCGAAGCCCGACCCATGAGATAAACATCTTTTCTTTCACGTTGTAACGCGAAAAAAGTAACGACGCGAAAACGCCCACCGGACGGGCGATAAACATTATCCAAAACGCGATCACTGTGCCCGCAAGCGCGACGGCAGGCAGCTGAGAAGGATTTACCAAAAGTCCCAGCGTCAAAAAGATGACGATCTGCATCGCCCACGCGATACCGTCGTGAAAACCGATCAAATTTTTCTTATGCGCGAACTCTTTTTTATTTATAAACATGCCAGCGATATAAACGGCCAAAAAGCCGTTGCCGCCGACCTTGCCCGCTAGCACGTACAAAAGCATCACCCAAGCCATCGAAAAAACAGGATATAGTCCCCAGTACTCAAGCCTTAGACGGTTAAAAAGCCCGGGCAGCGCGACGCCAAATACATAACCCATCAGCCCGCCGAGTAAAAACTGCTTGATGAGTGCG
This sequence comes from uncultured Campylobacter sp., assembly GCA_937896205.1. Classification (GTDB taxonomy): domain Bacteria; phylum Campylobacterota; class Campylobacteria; order Campylobacterales; family Campylobacteraceae; genus Campylobacter_A. The sequence continues at coordinate 1,109 of CALBNA010000244.1, forward strand.
ACAGTGATGTCAGAGGCGTCTGGGACGGTGTTTAGGGCGATGATTTGTATCATTGTGACAGTAAGGAAAATCGCCATCGGATCGTTTGATCCGGACTCTAGCTCCAAAAGCGGTCGGATGTTATTTTTTAGCAAAATTTCCTTCGCTCCAAGGATCGCAAACACCGCCGCAGCGTCGGTCGAGGAGATGATCGCTCCAAAAAGCAAGGCTTCAAGCCAAGTTAGCCCTAGTAAAAATTTAACCAAAAGTGCGACCAGAGCCGCCGTCAGCACGACGCCAACGGTCGCGAGCATGATGCCACTCATCATGATAGGCTTTATCGACTTTAAATTCGTATCAAGCCCGCCAGTGTAGAGGATAAAAATAAGTGCGATTATGCCCACATCATGAGCGATGTGCTGGCTATCAAAGGCGATACCTAGCAGTCCGTCTGAGCCCGCGAGCATGCCCACGGCCAAAAATACGACTAATGACGGAATACCGAATCTATCAGAAACCTTGCTAGAGACGATACAAGCGATAAGTAGAATAGAAAAAAATAGTAAAAAAGTTTCTAACATTGTCCCTCATTTGAGTTCAAAGCGGGGCAAATTTAAGGCTAAATTTAGCACCCTTAAAGCCTCAAATTTGGCGCGTTTTATAGGTAAATTTTACCCGATTTTACCTTTTTAACGGATAAAAAGGATTAATTTTTATCATCATAAAAGATGAGATCAAAGCTATTTTTGCGCTTTACCAGAGCTTTCTTAGACGGCACGCCGCCCTGCTCCATTTTAGCTAGTTCATCTTTCATCTGCCTTATCATTACTTCAGACTGCTCGATCTGCTCTTTTAGCTGCAAGATGATATCCACGCCTGCTAAATTTACGCCCAGATCGCGCGTTAGACGCAGTATCATCTTGATACGGTCCATATCTTTTTCGGAGTAAAGGCGCATCTTGCCCTCGGTTCTTGAGGGCTCTAGCAGCCCTTCGCGCTCGTATTGGCGAAGCGTTTGCGGATGTATGGAGAGCACTTTAGCTACGACGCTTATTAGATATACCGGTTCTTCGTATTGTTTCATTTTATGCCTCCGGAAGTTTTTGCTTCATGAGTTCGGCTAGCTCGCCGTCTAGGGCATTTACGTCCGGCAAAGACACGCGCGCTCGCAGATACAGATCGCCAAATATCCCGCTTTTTCTATTTTGCACGCCGTATCCTTTGAGCCTGATTTTTTGCCCGGATTTTGAGTTTTCGGCGATTTTTATCGTTACATCTTTTTTAGGCGTTTTTACGTCTATCTTGCCGCCAAACATCATCGTTTTTAGCGGGATTAGCACGTCTTTATATAGATCGTCGCCGTCTCTTTCGTATTCGTCGCTAGGTGCGATATTTACGGTTAGGATCAGATCTCCGCGTCCGCCGCTACCCTTGCCTTTTATGCGTAGCTTTTCGCCGTTATTTATGCCGTTTGGGATTTTTATTTTGATGTTTTCGCCGTTAAAATTTATCGAGTGTTCGCCGCCTTTTACCGCTACGTCAAACGGGATAGTTACCTTCGCGCGGGAGTCCAGATCCTCCTCGTCCTCAAAGCCGCTAAATCCGCCAGTCTGTCTAAATCCGCTAAAGCCGCTTCTGCTTGAAAAGCCGCTAAATCCGCCTCCGCCGAAGATATTTTTTAAAATTTCGTCCAAATTTCCCATACCTGAGCTACTCGCAAAGTCATGGAAATTTTGCCCGCCAAACATCGCGTCGCCGTGCCTGTCGTACTGCGCGCGCTTTTTTTCGTCGCTTAAAATTTCATACGCGGCGTTTATCTCTTTAAATTTATCTTCCGCGCCCGGGTCTTTGTTGATATCTGGGTGGTACTTGCGAGCCAGCCTACGATAGGCCTTTTTGATCTCGTCGCTAGTGGCCTTTTCGGACACTCCTAACGTTTCGTAAAGACTATTGCTCATATTATGTCCTTCTAGTCAATTAATTTTATACGGATTATAGCATAAAGATTTAGCGTATGTCAATCAAGTATAGTAAACGAAATGATTTTAAACGACTTAAATAATAATTAACTTTACGTTGAGCTTAACGCCATATAATCGCGCTTTGAAAAAATTTTATCAAAAGGAAAAGTAATGAAAAAGATAATGATATTATCTTTGGCTACTTCTTGCGCGATCTTTGCCGCAAGCATAAACTTTAACGAACCCGCAGAGGATTTCACTAGAGTAAATCCGGAATTTAACAAAAACGTCGTGCTGTCCTACAACAGCTCTATCGCCGATGCTAAAAAATCGGTCGTAAATATCTCCACCACAAAAACCGTCAGCAACAACGTCGCAGACATGAACGATATGTTTAGCGATCCGTTTTTTAAGGACTTTTTCGGATTTCAGTTTAACATACCTCAAGAAAAACAAAAAAGCAGCTCGCTGGGATCTGGCGTCGTCATATCTAGCGACGGCTACATCGTGACAAACAACCATGTCGTAGAAGATAGCGACGAGATCGTAGTCACGCTGCTAGATAGCGACAAAGAGTACAAGGCTAAAATCATCGGCACCGACCCAAAAACAGACCTAGCCATCATCAAAATAGACGCAAAAGAGCTAAAAGCCATACCATTTGCCGACTCGGCTAAGCTGATGGAGGGCGATATAGTATTTGCCATCGGAAATCCGTTCGGCGTAGGCGGCAGTATCACTCAGGGCATAGTTTCAGGCTTAAATAAAGACAACATCGGGCTAAATCAATACGAAAATTTCATCCAGACAGACGCCTCGATAAACCCGGGTAACTCAGGCGGCGCGCTAGTCGATAGCCGCGGCTATCTAGTGGGCATAAACTCAGCCATACTTAGCCGCAGCGGCGGAAACAACGGCATCGGCTTCGCCATCCCGTCAAATATGACTAAAGATATCGCCAAAAAACTCATCGAAGACGGTAAGATCGAGCGTGGATATATCGGCGTGATGATAGCAAATCTCAACGAAGAGCAAAAAGAGATCTACAAAAACAAAGAAGGCGCGCTCATTAGCAGCGTAGAAACTGTCTCTTATACACATCTGACGCTGCCGA
>CALBNA010000245.1 GCA_937896205.1 uncultured Campylobacter sp.
ACTTGATCGCCGTCAAGAAACGGCTAAATTTTATCAAAATTATTTATAAAATGAGAATTTAAATTTTACGAGCCAAATTTGAGTTTTTGCGGCGGCTGGGGCGTTATGCAAATTTGAGTCAAATTTTAAAATTCTAACGACAAAATCGCGGGCGGCGCACTATGCTTGAGTAGTAAAATCGCTCAGCAAACGAGCCGATACCATCACTCTACTAAGTCTTTAGATCTTGGAGTGTTTATGGCAGATCGGCGGGCTATGGAGCTAAACTCGCTAGTGCGCAAAACGATCAATAAACATAGGTCGGCAAATTTAAGGGTATTTCTCCATGCGTAGCAGCCAGCAGGCGTAAGGATGAGATTGCTTGCTTCGCTTAAAGAATGCGAATTTTAGGTATAATACCGCAAAAATACAAAACAATCGAAGCGATATTTCTATAAAAGAAATTTATCATATTTTTAAAATCGATAAGGGTTTTGTAGACGGCAAGCTAGAGTCGCAGCTAAATCTGCCTAAGTTTCGTTAAGCTTATATTTGGAGTATCATGAGTGTTTGCGAGTTAAAATCCCGAGCTTCAAACCCGCTTCGTTCGCAGGCAGGCGTCGCGGCAAATCTGCGCTACTCGTCAAATTGGACGCGCAAACAAGGCAAATTTAACACAAAGGACGAAAGATGAAAGAGTTTTTAGCGGCCGCGCTTGATTTTATCCTTTGCCGCATCACGATATTTATCACGGGCGTACGGCCGCCGCAGGAGCTTTTAAATATCGGCGAGGGTACTAAAATTTACTACGCCAACCACGCTAGCCACGGCGATTTTTTGCTGATTTTCGTCTCGCTGCCGTATCGCGTGAGAAAGCGCGTGCGCCCCGTCGCGGCGGCGGAGTACTGGGGGAGCGGACCCGTGCGCAGATTTCTTGCTAAAAACGTGTTTAACATGGTGCTAATAAGTCGCCGCAAAGATCCGCTAGAAGCGCTAGCGCAAATGAGCGACACGCTGCAGACACAATCTCTCATCATCTTTCCCGAAGGCACGCGCAAGATGAACGACGACCTTGCGTTGCAGCCGTTTAAAAGCGGGGTGTTTCACCTAGCCAGGCGGCACCCGTCCGTCCCGCTCGTGCCAGTTTGGATCAAAAACGCGCGCCACGTCCTGCCCAAGGGCTTTGTGATACCCATCCCGCTGCTTTGCGAGCTGATAGTGGG
>CALBNA010000246.1 GCA_937896205.1 uncultured Campylobacter sp.
GGCTTTCTCTAGCCCGCTATGGACGTTTTCGTGATCGCGCGAGATATCTTGCACCGTTTTTGCGTCTTTTACGATATTTTTGACTTTTTCATTAAACCACTTACCAAATCTGCAACGCCCGGCCTCAGGTATGCTTTCAAATTCGCCGTTTAAAACGGCTCTATAACCATTTAGTTTCATATTTATATGATCGATCTTGCCGTTGCTAACGTTAACTTCGTTAGTTAAATTTAATGTTTGATTTAAGATATTTTGCGTATTTTCGTTTACGCTTGCGATAGTGCCCTGAAAATCGCTCAAAACGCGCATGACGTCGCCTGAAATTTGAGAAAAATTCTCACTCATTCCTATCATAGTATTTGAGCTTTGTTTAAGTCCGTTTATATTCACTTCGACTTCGAGAGTAGCTTTTTGCGTGCGTTCGGCGAGCTTTCGCACCTCATCGGCCACCACGGCAAATCCGCGTCCGTGTTCGCCCGCGCGAGCCGCTTCGATAGCCGCGTTTAGAGCTAGCAAATTCGTCTGATCGGAGATATCTTTGATGAGATTTATAATCTCCACGATCGACATCACGCTGTTATTTAGCGACGAGGCGTCGTTTTGCAGGTCGCCGCTCATTTGCTGGACGTTTTGCATAGAGCTAACGATAAAGCTCGTCTGCTCGCGCAGTTCGCCCGTCTTGGCAAAGGTTAGATTATTTAGCTCGTTTATATTTTTGAGTATTTCTAAATTTTCTTCCATCGTACCCTGCAAGAAATTTATACCGTCGGCATAACTATCCAGTAGCAGTTTGACCGCGTCGGCCTGCAACTTAGGCGCGTCCTGCTTGTTAGCCGCGCTTGATTTTACGGCCTCTAGCTTGCTTTGCAACCTTTCAATATGTGCTTTTAGACTTTAGTTTTCTTGCGATAGAATCGCGCTTTTGTCTTCCAACTCTCTTTTGTGTCTGCCTCCAAACATCTCTTTGTCTTCTTCATTTTTTCTACGATTATAATTAAATTTTTGCATGTTAGCGATAAAAATTTATAAATTTGATAGCTCTTTTATTTTTTCGAACCACCCTTTTATTTCATCAAAAGCATCAAGCTCTTCAAGCATTTCTTTTGTAAGTTGCTTTGAAAGCTCAGTAGCTATATATTTTTTTGATGTTCTAGCACTGGATATAGGTTCTATATCTTTATTTGTCTTATCTACATTTTGATTAATAAAATTTGGCAAATCAAGACTATTCCATTCTTCTAACCAACCGTCACTTTTATTGTGAAAACAAGTTTCTATTAAATAAACGCTTTTAATTAAATCTGGATGTATGTAGTTTTCTATTTCGGCTTTCCTTGTAAGATAGCCTGCGTTTCCAGAATTTATAACTTTATCTAAATACTTTTTGTATTGATAGTGTTTGGCTGTGTCTTTTTGATTATAATCGCTATCATATATATGGATCTGTGGGATATTCAATTTTACCAAATAATTATAGTCTACATAATGTTGAATAGAGGCACCACCTAAAAAAATCATCAATATAGCTTCATTTTCTAAGTCAACTATATTTTTAAAATCTATAATGTTTTTATTAATATTTTTAAGAAATTCAATATCCGTATAACCTTCAACG
>CALBNA010000247.1 GCA_937896205.1 uncultured Campylobacter sp.
GTGCAAGGTGCCGAAAGATTTTATAAATTCTGAAGTTTTTAAAAAGAATAATAAAATGGATTTTGACAGAGAAGTGGATTTTAAGCTATATAACTCAAAAAAGGATAAGGAATTTAGGGTTGAAGTAAAACTTATGGGCAAAGGAAATCCCGAATCAGCGGATGCCGTTATCGCAAGAGAGTCTAAAATTTTTGTTGCCGATACGCTTAGCGAACAAAATAAAAATCAACTAAAGTCGCTAGGGGTTGAATTTTTGGAGCTAAAAAATAACGAGAACTGTGTAGATGATTTCAAGAAAATATTAAAAAAACTAGATATTCCATTCTCTTAAAGGACGGAAAATGAGCCAAAAAACGCTAACGATCATCGACACTTTCGGATTTTTTTTCAGACTTTACTACGCGATGAGCGGACTAAAAAACCGCGAAGGTAAGCCAAGCGGCATGGTGAGCGGCTTTGCTAGCTTTATCATGAATCTGCGCCAGGAGTTTGCCAGCGACTACATCATCTTTGCGCTAGATAGCAAGGGCAAAACGCTGCGCCACGAGATACTGGGCGAATACAAAGCCAACCGCTCCGAGCCGCCCGCCGCGCTAAAAGAGCAGCTGCCCGTGTGTATCGAAATGATAGAAAAAATGGGCCTAGCCGCCGTGAGCCGCGAAGGCTACGAGGCCGACGACATCATCGCTAGCGTCGTAAAGGAGTGCAAGCAGCGGGATATATTCGTACGTATAGTGACGCACGATAAGGACCTCTATCAGCTCATCGAGGACGGCAAAGTAAGCATCTATAGCCCCCAAAGCAAGATCGACCACGATAGCGCTAGCTGCATAGAAAAATACGGAGTTCCGCCAAGCTGCATACGCGATTTTCTCGCGATCGCGGGCGATAGCTCGGATAATATACCGGGCGTCAAAGGCATCGGCGCGGTCGGCGCAAAAAAGCTGCTAAACGAATTCGGCAATCTAGAAAGCATCTACGAAAACCTGCCGCTAGTGCGAAACGAACGTATCCGCGGGATGCTGGCAGAAGGCCGAGAAAGCGCGTTTTTGAGCAAGCGCTTAACCTCGCTTTTTGACGACGTGCCTGACGTGCTAGATCTAAAAAGGGCGGAATTTCCCGAGCAAAATCCGCTCGTAAAAGTCGCCGACACTCTGCGAGAATACGATCTAAACCGCCTTTTAAAAGCGTTGCAAAATAGCCAAGACGCGGGCGAAAACGCGGAATTTAAGCTCGGCTTTAACGCGCGGCTTTTAACGGACGAGAATGAAATCGAGCGACTACTGGCAAACGTTGGCGCGGACACGCTCGTAGCCTTTGATACCGAGACCACGGACGTCGATACGCAAAACGCCCGTCTGGTGGGCTTTAGCTTTTGCTTTAACGACGAGGAGGCCTACTACGTGCCCGTGGCGCACGAGTATCTGGGCGCGCCGAAGCAAGTAAGCGAGAAATTTGCCGCCTGGGCGATCTCGCAAATTTACAAAGGCTGCGTGATCGGGCAAAATTTAAAGTACGATTTTAAGGTCGTTAAGCGAAATTTGGGGCTTGAGCCGCCTGCAAATTTTAAAGACACGATGATACTGGCCTGGCTCATGGATCCAAGCTCAAGCGTAGGAATGGACGCGCTAGCTAAGCGCCTCTACGACTACGACACGATCAAATTTGAAGACGTGGTAAAGCGCGGAGAGACCTTCGCTTCCGTAGCACTTGAAAACGCCGTAAAATACGCCGCCGAGGATGCTTGGATAACGCTGAAGTTTTACAAAAGCTTTTTAAATTTGCTTGATCCTGAGCTGGTAGCGCTTGCAGGTAGGCACGAGTTTCCTTTCATCCTCACGCTTTTTGATATGGAGCGCGAGGGCATCGCGATAAACCAGGGGAAAATGCAAAATTTGATCCTGCGAAACGACGCTAAGATCAAGGCGCTGACGAGCGAAATCTACGAGCTAACGGGCGAAAATTTTAATATCAACTCCGTTAAACAGCTAGGCTCGGTGCTGTTTGAGCACCTAAAACTACCCGTAAAGAAAAAGACAAAAACGGGCTACAGCACCGACGAGGCCGTGCTAGCAGAGCTTATCGAGGAGCATCCGGTCATAGAAAAACTACTCGAGTACCGCGAGCTATATAAGCTGCAAAGCACCTACTGCGAACCGCTGCTAAATTTAGCCAAAAAAGACGCTAATAGCAGGATATACACGAATTTTATCCAGACGGGAACTAGCACGGGCAGGCTATCGTCTAAAAATCCGAACCTGCAAAATATCCCCGCTCGCGGCGCGCTGGCAAAAGACGTGCGAGGCTGCTTTGAGGCTAAAAGCGGCTTTAGCTTCGTGGGGCTTGACTATAGCCAGATCGAGCTGCGACTGCTCGCGCATTTTAGCAAGGACGCCGCGCTACTTGGGGCATTTGCGAACGACGAGGACATCCATGCGCGCACTGCGATTAGTATATTCGGCAGCGCCGAGGGACAAAACCGCGCGGTGGCGAAGAGTATAAATTTCGGCCTCATCTACGGCATGGGCTCGAGCAAGCTGGCAAATCAAGTAAGTATCACGCGCGCCGAGGCAAAGGAGTATATCGAGCGCTATTTTAAAGCTTTCCCTACGATAAAAGGCTTTTTAGAGGGGATAAAAACCGCCGCGAAAAACGAGGGCTTCGTGCGCACGCTGCTGGGTAGAAAGCGGCTATTTGACTTTACTACTGCGACGCCGATGCAAACGGCGATGTACGAGCGCGAGGCGGTAAATACGATATTTCAGGGCTCGGCCGCCGACATCATAAAAATGGCGATGGTAAAAATCCGTCCGCTTTTAAGCCTGCGCGCGAGAATGCTTTTACAGATACATGATGAGCTGATTTTCGAGGTGCAGGACGGCTACGCTGAGGAGTTTGGCGCAGCGGCGCAAAAGATAATGCAAGAAATTTACAAACTAAACGTACCGCTAAAAACGAGCCTAAACGTGGCGAAGGATTGGGGTGAGTTGAAGTAAAAATTTAAAGGCTTATTCTAAATAAGCCTTTTCCTTTAAATCTTCAAGTACAAATTTCATCTTAAGTTTTTGATTTTCGTCGCCGTTTTCTGATATCTTTTTAAATACGTTTAAAATTTTAACTCTTAGTTCTTTGTTGCTTTGGAGATAAGAAGCATTACTTTGCAAAAATCCTATCGCGCTACGAAGAAATTCTAAATCTTCATAGCAATATTTTTCTAAAATTTCTTCCGTTATTTTTGAGGATAATTCTTTTTGGATCGGAATTATGGTGTTAAAAATATTTTCTATTATCCTCTCTGCAGATGAGATC
>CALBNA010000248.1 GCA_937896205.1 uncultured Campylobacter sp.
GTATAAGAGACAGGTTCCTATGCTTCCAGAAATTCTTAGTAACGACCTCTGTTCGCTAAAGCCAAATGCCGCGCGCCTTGCGTTTTGCTTTAAAATCACGCTAGGCGAAAACGATGCAGTTGTAAAAGAAGAGCTCTTAGAAGCCGTTATAGTCTCGCAAAGACGCTTTAACTACGACGAAGTCGATCAAATTTTACGCGGCGAACGCAAGGATGAAACCTGCTGGATAAAGCCGCTTTTTGAGCTAACTTCGCGCCTACGCAAAAAACGCCTGAAAAACGCGTTTGACTTTAGAACGCAGGAACTTCGTATGAGTCTTGATGCGGACGGCGGCCTTTCATCTACGAGATTTGAAACCGATACCGACTCGCACAGACTAGTCGAAGACTGCATGTTGCTAGCCAACGTCGCGGCGGCAAAACGCATCGGCAAAGGCGTTTTTAGAAATCACGGCTCGCCGGATCTGCGAAAAATCCAAATTTTGCTCGAAGACCTCGGCGCTCTGGGCTTTGACTTCGTTTACGAAAGCGACATCGCAAATTTGGTTCGCAAAATCCAAGCGCAGGCCGACGCCGTAGGCAACCGCGAGGAGATCGACAAACTCATCATCAAATCGCAAAAAAAGGCCGAATACGGCGCGCAAAATTTAGGCCACTTCGGACTGGGATTTGAGCGCTACACGCATTTTACGAGCCCGATCCGCCGCTACTCCGACCTCACGCTACACCGCCTTTTAAAGGCCAAACTGCGCAACGACGAGAAATTTTTCAACTACCTGCTTTTAAATATCGAAGCGACTTGCTCAAATTTAAGCGAACTCGAACGCGAAGCCGACAGGGTAGCATTTGACTTTATGGATAGAAAATTCGCGCGCTGGGCAAAAGAGCGCATCGGACAGCGCTTTAACGCCTATATCAGCGAAAATCAAAACGTCGCGATAGCTAGGCTTGACGACGAGATAAAAGGCGCTAGGATATTTTTGGGCGCGTACAGCGTAAATTTACTGCAAAAAGTCATCGTCGAAATCACGGACGCAAATATCGCAACGGCCGAAATTTTCGGTAAGGTCGTAAAGAAAATCGATGTATAGAAAAGAGCTAGAGGCCGCGCTAAATTCGGCCAAATTTCCAAATTATTTCTTGCTTTACGGTGCAGACGAATACCAAATCGAGCTTTTTGCGAAGGAAATTTTAGCCAAATTTAAAGATTTTGAAATTTTGAGTCTTTACTACGACGAGTACGATTTTGAGGCTGCGCGCTCGCATCTTTGCGAGCCTTCGCTATTTGGC
>CALBNA010000249.1 GCA_937896205.1 uncultured Campylobacter sp.
TCCTCTTCGTCGGCAGCGTCAGATGTGTATAAGAGACAGTTTATACGCGAAATTTGACCAAAATTTGGTGCGCATTTTTTGTTTTTAACGCCGCCTTCTCTCTCGCGCTAGCCTTGATGGAAGATAAATTTTACTGGAGCGTTTATAGCGGCGCGGTCTCTTACGCGCTGATGGGGGCGCTATTTTTCGGGGAAATTTTATTTAGAAAGAGATTTATAAAAAATAATGAGCTTTGAGGAAAATTTAAAAAATTTTAGATTTACGGACGACTCTCGCGACGTCTTTGACGCGTGTCTTAGATTTGCCGCGTTTTTAGAAAAAAACGGCATAAAAGAGCTACAAATTTACATTGACGACGCGTTTAAATTTTACGCTGCTTTTTTCGGCTCGCTTTTGGTTGGGTCTACGCCCTGCGTGCTGGCAAAGCCGATTTACGAGACAAATTTGACCGCCGTAAACGATGAAAATTTTTTAAATTTTCTTGCAAAGGAGCCCGCAAAGGGGCTTAAATTTGATCCGCAGGCTAAATTTTACCTGCAAACTTCGGGCTCTAGCGGCAAAAGCAAGATGATAGAAAAGTCGCTCGCGCAGATGATAAAAGAGGGCGAGTATCTAGCGGGCGAGCTAAATTTTAGCAGCCAAAATACCTTTTTTTCGAGCGTTTCGCATAGGCACATGTTTGGGCTTACGTTTAAGGTCTTTTTGCCGCTAATTCTTGGCGCTCGCGTCATCGCAGACGAGCTAAACTATCCAGAGGCGATTTTGGGCTTAAACCTTGTAAATCACGTATTTATCGCTAGTCCGGTGCTACTTAGAACTCTAGCTCAAAGCCCCGCCGCAAGCGCGCTAAAAGGCTTAAGCGGGATCGTAAGTGCGGGTTCGCCGCTAAAAAAGGAGCTAAGAGGCGAGCTGGGCCAAATCTGCTACGCGCGTATCATCGAGATCTACGGCAGCACGGAAACGGGCATAGTGGCAAAAGACTGCGGCGACGGGCTTAGGCTGTTTGGTGCGGTGGACGCGGGACTGGACGATAGAGGCGCGCTAAACGTGAGCTCGCCTTGGTGCGAGTTTTTTCAGACTAACGACGCGGCGAGTATCGACGAGGGACGCCTCGCGCTACAAGGCAGGATAGACCGCATCGTGAAGCTAAACGACAAGCGCGTGAGCCTGGAGAGTATCGAAGCAAAGCTGCTAGAAAGCGGCCTGCTCGCGGACTGCTACTGCGCGCCGCATCCGAAATTTAAACGTATCGCCGCGCTTTTACAGCTTAACGGCGAGGGGCTAAAAAAATTTAGAAAAATCGGCAAAAAAGGCGTTGCGGCCGAGCTAAAAGAGCTTTTGAAGTTCGAGTTTAAAAACAGCTGTCTCTTATACACATCTCCGAGCCCACGAGACCGTACTAGATCTCGTA
>CALBNA010000250.1 GCA_937896205.1 uncultured Campylobacter sp.
GTGGGTAATGACCGAGTAAAATTTAGAACCAACAAAGTATAAATCAAAAAGACAAGCCGCTAAGCCGCACGTTGTTTTATGGTTTCATACGCCTCATTTATCTCTTGCAACTTACGAGTACTCTTTTCTATCATCTCCTCGCTCTCGCCGCGCCCCATAAGGATATCAGGATGATATTTTTTCACGAGTTCGCGGTAGCGCTTTTTTACCTCGTCAAACGGCGCATCCTCTTTTAGCCCAAGTACGGCGTAAGGGCTTTTCGTACGCATTTCATACGGATTTCGCCGCGTCTGCCTTTGATCGTAAAATTTCTCAAACCTCGCTAGTATCGCTTCAAAAATACCCTCATCAAGCCCAAATCCAGAAGCGATCTGCTCGATGATATTGCGCTCGCTTTTGCTAAATTCGCCGTCTATGTAGGCTAAGTTTAACAAAAACGATATCTTCGCAGCCGCGGCGTCTTGGCTAAGACGAAAGCGATCTTTATATTGCCGCGCGATAAAATAGGCATTATGCACTGTCTCTTTTTCGCGGTTATATATCTGCTTTAGCTCCGCTCTCATAGCTGCGTCGTTACCGAGCCTTAGCGTGATATCGTCTAGCGTCTCGCTGATAAGGCGAGCTTCTAGCTCATTTACCCTGCCGTCGCTTTTGGCGACTTTGGCAAGCAAGCTAACTAAAAATTTCGCCTCTTCAAACATCGCCCGTTTTTGTGAGCCGCCTAAATTTGCGGGATTTTGACTGAAATTTGAGACCAGATAATAAATCCCGTAAAATATCAAAAACCAAAAAATAAAATTCAAAATATCACCATAAATGATAAATCGTATTTTTGAGCTTGCCGCCCACTAGCTCGTTTTTACGCCACGAGCTCTCGTCGTTCATCACGTTCCAGCGGCGCTCGTCGGGGCGGTAGAACCAATCTTTGTCGATCTGATAATAAATCTGCTTGCCGTTTGCCTCGATGATGTTGGCGATGTTGTTGTCGTGGTAGCTGTTCTCGTCGTAGTCGGTAAACGCGCGCTGTCCCATCTCGGAGTAAAGAAGCGTAAGCTCCTGAAGCATCTCGTTTAGCTCGTTGTCCATCTTTTGCACGTGCAGCCCGATCTCCTCTGCCTCGCGGAAAAGTATCGGATAGTCATGTGCCGGATAGTCGCTGTTTAGGCGCTCGGAGATGTTTTGGATCTTTGATTCGTCGGTCATATGGTAGCGCAAAAGCTCGCAGCAAATCTTTAGCGAGAGCGAGCTAGCGCGGTCTACGGCGCCAAAAACCAGCGGATGGATATAGTTGTATAGCGATTTATACGGGTTTTCGTCATTATCTTTTTCGTGCATTTTCCATAGTTTTATCACGCGGTTTAGCTCGTCCATCGATACGCTAACGCGCTCGTTGCCGTTATCTATCGGGCTCATCGCGTGCTTTAGCGAGGTATCGACGGCGGTCAGATACGCTAGCGGACCCATCACAATCTCGTTTGCGCCAAGCGCCATCATCGTCGCAGCCGACGCGCAGTTAGCAGGAATGAGAGCGGTGATGTTTTTGCAGTAGTTTCGCAGAGTGCTGATGATACGAAGCGCTGCGATACCGCTGCCGCCGTCACTTTTGATGAACAAAAACGCGTTTTCTATCTTTTTGCCCTTTAAAATTTCATACATCGCGCTCGCGTCGTTGCCGCAGACGCTGCCCGCGTTTGAGTTGTAGTATGTGATGAGCGTGCCGCCCAGTTTGGCCTCGACCGCCTTTAGTACCTGCTGAGTCTCGCTAAATAGCACCGGCGGCTTAGCTACGCTTTTTTGATCCATTCCTCTGCCCTCCTTTTGCGGCTGTTCTTCTTCTTTGTTGTTTAAAAAGTCTTTCCAAGACATCTACTTTCCTTTTTTCCTTTCAAATTTTGATTCAAATTTTTACGGTCTTTTAATATCGCTTGCAAAATTTGGCGCTAAAATGCTTGAGCAAACGCCGCCGAGACGAGCCAAATTTAGCAAGTGCGTCAAATTTACGCCGCTCAAATTTAGCCAGCCCAGCGGTGCCAAATTTTAGTCCTCTTGGCGGACGATTGCGGCAAATTTATTAAAATAAACCTCGCTCACGTCGCTTAGCTTTTCTTCGATATCGTTTAGCCTAAATTTATCTCCGCCCACTGCGCCGATTTTTTCAAATTTGACGCCGTGTTTTGCGGCTAGAGATTCAAATTTAGCCTCGTCTTTTACGCCGACGATCGCGCGCGAAAAGCTCTCGTCAAAGATGAAATTTGACTTTTTAACGTCAAATTTACACTCCGCGCCAAGTCCGCTTAGGCATGCCATTTTAGCTAACGTTATCGCTACGCCGCCTACGCCTACGCTGTTTGCAAACTCCAGCGCGCCCGATTTATTTGCCTCGATAACCAGATCCCACAGCGCACGCTCTTTCTTGTAGTCCACCGCAGCTAGCTCGCCGCCCACCGCGTCAAATAGCGCCTTAGCGTAGAGCGACGCGGCAAATTCGCCCTTCGTCTCGCCAAGCACGTATATCGCCGTGCCAGCGCGAGCAAAGACGCTCGGAAGGCTCGCGTTTGCGTCCTCGTTCACGCCCACCGTCACGATCGCTGGCGTCGGATAGACGCTCACGCCCTCGGTGTCGTTATACAGGCTCACGTTGCCGCTGACGACCGGCGTATTTAGCTCGCGGCAAGCCTCTTTGATACCCTCGCAGCCCTGTGCGAACTGCCACATGACCTCGGGATTTTGCGGATTGCCGTAGTTTAGGCAGTCGGTGATGGCTAGTGGCGCCGCTCCGCTCATCGCAACCTTTCGTCCGGCCGCCGCGACCGCTCTAGCCGCGCCGATTTTGGGATCGACGAAATTTGCCCGCGGGTCGCACTGCGCCGCCATCGCGATCGCCCTACCCGTTTCTTTCACGCGGATAACCGCAGCTCCGAGGAGCCCTGGTTGTTTGATCGTATTTGTTTGGATATTTGCGTCGTATTGATCGTAGATCAGCGACTTGTTTAGCACCTCAGGCTCGCCAAGTAGCTTCCAAAACGCCGTTTTGTTATCGACGTTTTCAGGGATTTGTAAATTTTTGATTTCGTCTAGATATTTTGGGCGCGCGGTCGGTCGGTCAAGCACCGGAGAGGCCTCGCTAAGCGGCGCTATCGGTATCTCGCCAGCTAACTCGCCGTGCCAATAAAGCTCCATCACGCCGCTATCGGTTACCTCGCCGATGATCTCGGCGTCGAGGTCCCATTTTTTAAATATCTCGAGTATCTTTTGCTCGCAGCCTTTTTTGGCGCAGATGAGCATGCGCTCCTGGCTTTCGCTTAGCATGAGTTCATAAGGCGTCATGCCCGTCTCGCGCATAGGCACGCGGTCTAGATACATCTTCATACCGCTGCCGCTGCGTCCCGCCATCTCAAAGCTACTAGACGTTAGCCCCGCCGCGCCCATATCCTGGATGCCCACGACGTAGTCGGTTTTAAAGAGCTCCAAGCACGCCTCCATCAGCAGCTTTTCGGCAAACGGATCGCCCACTTGCACGGTCGGGCGCAGAGATTTGTTCGCGTCGTTAAAGCTATCGCTGGCCATTACCGCGCCTCCAAGCCCGTCGCGACCGGTCTTTGAGCCCACGTAGATCACGGGATTGCCGATACCTTCAGCCCTGCCGTAAAATATCTCGTCGCTCTTACAAAGCCCCAGCGCAAATGCGTTTACTAGGATGTTGCCGTTAAAACTAGGATCAAACGTCGTCTCGCCGCCGATAGTAGGGATGCCCATGCAGTTGCCGTAGTGAGCGATTCCCGCGACCGCGCCTTTTAGCAGATAGCGCTGTTTTCTCGCATTTTCGCTCTCGCCCCTCACCTCGCCGAATCGCAGCGAGTTCATATTTGCCACGACCCGCGCGCCCATCGTAAATACGTCGCGCAGTATCCCGCCAACGCCCGTCGCCGCGCCCTGAAAAGGCTCGATGAAGCTTGGGTGGTTGTGGCTCTCCATCTTAAACACCGCCGCGACGCCGCCTCCGACGTCGATGACGCCCGCGTTCTCGCCTGGACCCTGGATCACCCACGGGGCTTTGGTCGGGAAGCCGTTTAGGTACTTTTTACTCGACTTGTAGCTGCAGTGCTCGCTCCACATTGCGGAAAATATCCCAAGCTCGAGCAAATTTGGCTCTCTACCTAGGATCTTTAGGATCTCTTCGTACTCTTGGTCGCTGATTTTGTGCGCTTTTACGGTAGCTTTGTCCATTTTTAGCCTTTAAAAAATTTTGGTTGATTTTACTTAAATTCGCATAAAAACTTGATAAACCAAAGGAGTGAGAGCGGGGTAAATTTGGCGAATAAAACAAGAGTCTAAATTTCATACGGCAAGCTAAAAATATTCTGTTTATAGTTATTGATTCGGCTCTAAATTTAACCGAAAATCAGCATTTTTGCGGCGCTGGTCTTGGCGAGCGGCTCAAATTTTAGACAAATGCCAAATTTGAAGTAGCTGTGGAAATTAAAATTTAAGTATATTAGTACCCTAAATTTGACGCAAGAAAGTCCGATATTCCGCTAAATTCGGCGGGCGATTACCCGCCACAAACGACTATTTGCTCGGCATGCTATAGTAGCAAAGTATGTTTAGCAGGATGTGCCCTTGCTTTTTGAGGTCTTGCTCGATGACATCTTGTCTAAATTTGGCAGAGGTCGCCTGCTCTTTAGCTTCGGTCAGTTTGCTGCTTGGCAGGTTAAATTTAAAGTCCAAATTTTTTATCTCAAAGCCCTTATTACCAACTATCTTCGCGTCGATCACGGTAGCGAAAAACTCGTCAGACGCGCCCACGTAGTAGTTCGTCACGCTTCTAGCGTTTATAGGTTCGCCGCCAAAAAATGCCTTGCAAACGGGAGATTTTTGCGCGCTATAAACCACGCTCTCAAGGATCCCGCCGCCAAATTCGTAAAACTTAAATTTCTTTGAGTTTTGTAGTTTTTTTATCTCGTCTTTATCGCTCAAATCCACATTTCTACCGCTATCCAGATCAATCACTATCAGAGTTTTTACGCCGTCGCCGCTTGAGTAAACCCAGCCTAGATTTTGGCTCGCCGAGTCGCTCTCGCCTGGCAATTTCACCTCGGCCCTACCCATGTAGTCGCCGAATTTTTCCTCTTTTTTGCCACCGCTCATCTCGTAGACCGTAGTCTCGGTTATAAACCCGATCTGCTATATGCTAGCGTCGTTTTTCATATATGTACGCCACGCTCTCTCTCCGCCCATATCGCCTGTGATGGCCGCGCAACCGCTAAACGCTAATGCCGCGACAGTCGCTACTGCCGCCTTAAAAATCATCGTGTTTTTCATTTTTGCTCTCTTTCTTTCGCGCCAAAAGCGCAAATTTGATTAAGCCTCAGCCCGTAGCCGCGCAACTCGTTTTGGATTTTTTCCTCAAATTTATGCGTTTTTACGGCGACTTCTCGCAAGCCATCGGAATTTGTAAAATTTTTTATCTGAGATTTTAAAAGTAGCGCGCCGCTTTTGGAGGAAATTTTTGCCTGCGTTATAACGGCCGTGAAATTCAGCTTTTCTAAATTTTGCGCGTCGTAGTAGCTAGATACAGACTTCACGCTCACGTTACCGCCTTTTTGAAACGCCTCGCAAACCGAAATCGGCGCCTCAAAAACTGCTACCGTCGTCAAATTTGAGCTAAATTCGTAAAATTTGATCCGCCGAGCATCCCAAAGCTCGGTCGCGCTCGCTTCGTCTTTTAGATCAAACTCCGCCTCGGTATCGGCGTCTTTTAGCATAAACGCACTACCGCCGCTTTTATAGACGGCGCCGAGCCTAAAAGGTAGTCTGCTGCCCTCTTTTTTAGTAAGAGCAAAGCCCGTAGTTTCGCCGTCCTCAGGCTGAGCGCGAAAATCACGCGAGAAAAATGCCGTCAAAAAGGCAACCTCTCTAATGGCGCCGTCTGTACCCAGATATCTCGTCCAGTTATCCTCGGGAACGTCGATATTTGAGACGTCGTGCTCGGCTATATTTGCGCTGCTAGTGATGCCGGCACAACCGTAAAAAGCCAGGGCCGCAATAGCCGCTAGAAATAAGTTTTTCATCTCGCGCTCGCGTTTAAATTTGATAAAAGCGATCAGTTTTTAGGCGCGGCGCAAACGATATTTGATAGGATTTGCTCCTGTTTTTTAGCGTCGACGTCTATGACTTTGTTCCTAAATTCCGCCGATCGAGCCCGCGTCTGCGTGCTAGCTAGCTTGCCGTCGCTAACGAAAAATTTAAAGTCTAGATTTTTGATCTCGGCGCTTTTGCCCTTTTTCACTCCGATATCCATCAAAGTCGCGAAAAACTCGCTATTGTCGGGACTTTCTTTATCGTAATAATTAGTCACGGCATGAGCTTTTACCGTCTTACCCACCGCAAAACTCTCGCACACGGCGCCCGAGTCCGAGCTAAAAACTACGCTCTCTAATATGCCGCCGCCAAACTGATAAAATTTGACCTTTTTGGCCCCTCTTAGAGTCGCAAGCTCGTTTTTATCGCGCATATTTATGTATTGATAGCCAAATTTTTCCTTATCGTTAAGCTCCAAAACTATAAACGAAATACCGTTTTGCGCGTACATATCGCCAAGCTTCAAATTTTGACCGTCTCTTTTTATGAGCGCCATACCGATGATATCGCCGTTTTTTTGCGCGTGAGTTGCGCTCAAATTTTCTGAGAAAAATGCGACATCGCCGACGGTGCCGTCGTTTTCTAGATATTTGATCCAGTCCGGTTCAGGCGATACTACGCTACTTGCTAGATGATCGTGTGAAGGCATGCAACCGCCCAGCAACGCAGCTAGAGCGGCTATAGATAAGATTTTTTTCATTATTTTTTCTTTTTTATAAAGTAAATTTCGTTATTTTCCGAGGCAAAAATTGCTAAACATTTCGTCTAAAATTTCGCTTCGCTCAAACGGTTTCGTGATTGACGAGATTTGCTCTATTGCTGTATTTAGCTCGTAGGCAAAGAGCTCGAGCTCGGACTGGGCAAGTAAATTTAACGCCCTTTTTATCGCCTCGCTCGCCGCCTCGCAGCATGAAATTTGACGAGCGGAGTTTAGTAGTATCTCGCTCGCCTCTTGGGCGTCGAGATAGGTTTTTAGACTATTTACTATCTCGTCCGTTCCTTGCTTGGCGCAGATTTGTATCGGATTTTTGGGACTTGTAAATTTAACGCCGAGGTCGCATTTATTTAGAACGTAAAAAATCTTTTTTTGCGAGTTTTTTAAAAGCTCCAGGATCTCGTTATCCTGCTCATCAGCCTCCTGCGACGCGTCAAAAACGGCCAGGATGACGTCGGCCTCCTCGATAGCTCGTAGCGAATACGAAATGCCGATCTGTTCGATCTTGCCCGCGTTTTTGCGGATGCCTGCGGTATCGATGATGCGCACGAGGTGAGTACCGATTTTTAGGGCTTCTTCGATGCTGTCTCTAGTCGTACCCGCCTCGTCGCTGATGATTGCGCGCTCGTAGGACAAAAGCGAGTTTAAGATCGAGCTTTTGCCGACGTTTGGCTTGCCGACTAAAATTATCTTTTGCAAAATTTTCCCTTAAAAATCCCGTTATATTTACGGCGAAGTTCGCCGCTTAAAATCCCGATTATACAAATTTTTTGCTTACATTGTTTATAAATTTAAGCCGTTTTGCATTACAATACGCCTAAATTTAAAGGAAAAATTTTGTTTCGTAGATACGTTTTGCACCATTTGGGCGCTTATTATATGATCATCGCGTGTATGTTTTTTGCTGCCGTGGGCGGCTTTGCGAAGGTTTTGAGCGAGCAGATGTCTAGCATCGAGGTCGTATTTTTTAGAAACGCCGTGGGCCTTGCCATCGTTCTTTACGCCATTTACAAAAGGCCGCCGACGCATCAAAAAGGCGGGCAGTTTTGTGTGCTGATGTTTCGCGGATTTATCGGTACGATCGCGCTTTTTGCTCTTTTTTACAACATCGCTCATATAAATTTGGGCGCGGCTTATACTTTTCAAAAAACCAGCCCCATTTTCACGGCGATTTTTGCGGCGATTTTCTTAAAAGAAGCGCTTAGCAAAAAGGGCTGGGGCGCGATATTTCTGGGCTTTATCGGCATACTTTTTATCATCCAGCCAAATTTAGGCATCAGTAAAACCGACTGGCTGGGGCTTTGGAGCGGCGTGGGGGCTGCGCTTGCGATGCTTAGCGTTAGAACCCTGCGCAAAAGCTACGACACGAGCGTCATCGTGCTTAGCTTTATGGCGTGGGGAACGGCTCTACCGATGCTTTTGATGGGTATTGCGGAGTGGGTCAAATTTGAGTCTCTAGATTTTTTGCTTTCGCCTTTTGTGGCGCCAAATTTTAAAGGCGTAATCCTCATCGTGCTGATGGGGCTTGCGGGCTATTTTTTTCAGTTTTATATGACGAAGGCGTATGCCGCGAGCAAAAAGGCCGGCTCGGTCGCCGCGATAAGCTATATGGACGTCGTATTTTCGCTCGTCGTCGGCTTTTTTATGGGCGATACGCTACCTAATGCGGCGGCGTTTTTTGGTATAATGCTGGTCGTTATCAGCGGAATAATCGTAGCAAGGGAGAGATAATTTTTATGAAAATAGAAATGGGCGAATCTTTATTTTACTCCTGGCTTCGCCACGTCAAAGAGTGCCAAATAGTGCAAACTAATTGGAAAATTTCGCCGAAATGGGAGCTAAAATTTGCGGACGAACTAGAAAAAATTATATCGAGAACGGATAAATTTTTTTTCGATAAATACGGATATAAAATTTATAAACAAAATACTTCATTAAAACAGCTTTTGCAACAAGCAGAGTGTGATGCGCTTGGAATTTGTGTGAGTGATGGGGTTAGCGAAATTTATGCAGTTGATGTTGCTTTTCATGAGTCTGGGCTAAATTATGGTGGGCTTGATGAAACGGTGGCGAGAGTTGTAAAAAAATGCATAAGAACAGCTATGTCTATCTATGGATATTTCGGTGTTAAAAAAGCCAATATTATTTTTGCATCTCCAAAAATAAACAAACAAATTTTATACGCCCTACAACCTTGCTTTATTGATCTAAATGAGATAATGCCTGAGATGGGATTCGAGTTTGATTTTAGAATAATTGCTAATGATGACTTTTTAAATTCCGTATTAAAACCTATTTTGGAAGTAAGTGGCAATATAGCCGACACAACAGAGCTTTTTATGCGTTCTTATCAGATGCTAACTTTATTTGATAAAAAGGAGCTAAAAAGTATTGAAAAAATTGAAAAAGAGAAGCGAAAAATAGCCTCAAATACTTATCAATTTTCTAAAGAATATATTGACAACAAAAATAATCAAGACGAATACGCAGAGCTAAAAATCGGACAAATAGCGCGTATCATAATGAGAGAAATTTTAGAAAGTGGTAGAGTGGTTGCGGAGGATGTAAGCAGGCTACAAAGTAAAAAATATAGCAAAGATTATCTTGGGTTAAACTATGCGGCATTAGTTAAAGCAGACGGCGAATATGAAAAAGTTCGCTATTATACGGATCCGATACTAATAAATGGAATATACTATAAACTTTGCTCTCAATGGTATGAAACGTCTGCAAACGACGATAGACCTGTCTCTTATACACAT
>CALBNA010000251.1 GCA_937896205.1 uncultured Campylobacter sp.
ACGTTATTTAGGCTATTTTAAAGATAAATTAAGTCTGTATGGATATATAAAAATAACAAAATAGTAATAAAAAAATAAATAGAAAATTAAACTTTTAATTTAAATATCAGTTTAATTGCGCTATAGTTTCACTATTCAATTTCATCACAAGGAGTACCATTATGGGAACCAGAAGAGAACACGACTTCATAGGTGAGCTAGAGATAGCTGATGATGTATATTACGGCGTACAAACATTTAGGGCGCTTGAGAATTTCCACATGAGCGGACGACCGCTTAAAGATTATCCGTATTTCGTTAAGGCATTTGCTCAAATCAAAAAGGCTGCGGCCTTAGCCAACAAAGAAGTCGGAGTTCTAGACGCGCAAAAAGCCGACGCCATCGCAAAAGCGTGCGACGAGCTGATCGCGGGTAAATATTTAGATCAATTCGTAGTAGATATGATCCAAGGGGGTGCGGGAACTAGCACCAATATGAACGCAAACGAAGTTATAACAAACGTCGCGCTTGAAAGCCTTGGACACAAAAAAGGCGAGTATCAGTATCTACATCCAAATGACCACACAAACCTCGGCCAAAGCACCAACGACACTTATCCAAGCTCGATCAAAGTCGCTACATACGCTAAACTAACCGATCTTTTAAAGGCCATGGAGCTACTAAAAAGCGAGCTAGAAGCTAAAGCAAGAGACTTTAAAGATATCATCAAAATGGGTAGAACCGAGCTAGAGGACGCCGTTCCTACGACTCTTGGCAACACATTTAACGCATTTGCAAGCTACATCAAAAGCGATATCGAAAAAATCACTGCAGCAAGAGAGTCTATGGCTGTGCTAAACATGGGCGCAACCGCGATCGGAACAGGAATCAACTGCCATCCTGATTATAAAGCGGCCGTTCATAAAATTTTAAGCCAAATTACAGGCGTAAACTTTAAGCCTGCCGATGATTTCATCGCAGCTACTCAAGACACTGCCGATTTCGTTCACGTTAGCGGCGCGCTAAAAACTGCTGCCGTTCGCCTAAGCAAGATCGCAAACGACTTAAGACTAATGAACTCAGGTCCAAGATGCGGTCTTGGCGAGATAAATTTACCTCAGATGCAGCCTGGTAGCTCTATCATGCCTGGTAAAGTAAACCCTGTCATCGCAGAGGTCGTAGGCGAGGCATGCTACGAGGTAATCGGCAACGACGTAACCATCATGCTTTGCAGCGAGAGGGGCGAATTTGAGCTAAACGCATTTGAGCCTGGCATCGCTTACGCGCTATTTAACTCTATCTTTATCCTAGAAAACGCTATGAAAACTCTAGCTGAAAAAGCTATCAGAAAACTAACCGCAAACCCTGAGGCGTGCCTAAAATCAGTACTCGGCTCAGTCGGTATCGTAACTGCGTTTAACCCATACATCGGTTACGAAAAATCTGCAAGCATCGCTAAAGAAGCGTTGCAAACAGGTAAAGCTGTAGGCGACATTTGCTTAGAGAGAGGATATTTGAAAAAAGAGGAGATAGACAAGATCCTAGAGCCTAAAAATATGCTAAACCCTCATATGGGCAAATAACTGAGCAAAAGTCTTAAAGCGCCGAAGTCAAATTCGGCGCCTTTTAAATTTAGTAAGTAAAAAAATCTAATACAAGGAGTTTTCCTATGGATATAATGCTGATTTTACAGATTATAGTCCTACTCGGAGGTATCTATCTAGGCGTTAGGCTAGGTGGTATGGGTGTCGGATATGCCGGCGGTCTTGGCGTCGTTATCTTGGCGATGCTTGGTATGAAAGTGGATATGAAAGATATCCCGATGGACGTTATTTTAATCATCGCGTCCGTCATTTCAGCCATCACTGCGATGCAAGTCGCGGGCGGACTTGATTATTTGGTTCAGATCGCATCTAAAATTTTGCGCAAGAACCCAAAACAAATTAACTACCTAGCGCCTATCGTTACCTATCTGCTTACGATCCTAGCAGGTACGGGTCACACCGCGTTTTCTATGATCCCTGTTATCGTAGAGGTTGCTAAAACGCAAAATATCAAGCCTAGCGCGCCTCTTGCGCTTTCGGTCGTTTCATCTCAAGTAGCGATCACTGCCAGCCCTATATCTGCGGCTTTTGTTGCTATGACCGGCGTTTGCGAGCCTCTTGGCGTTAGCTATCCGATGCTACTTTTCATCTGCATATCTACTACTTTCGTAGCTATGATCGTTACGGCCTTTATCGTAAATAAATTTTACGATCTTGACCTCTCAAAAGACCCTATCTATCAAGACAGGCTTGCTAGAGGCGCGGTTTCGGAGATAAAAGAGGTAGAGTATCAAGAGCTTAAACCTTATGCGAAAAGATCGGTTGCGATATTTGCTATCGGCGTTTTAGTCGTCGTTTGCTATGCGCTCGTTATTTCAAAGAGCCTTGGCATTGTGGAAAAACCTATCCTTTCTAGAGACGCTGCTATCATCAGCTTTATGCTTACTATTGGCTTCCTTATCGCTACGCTTTGTAAGGTCGACACTAGCAAATTGCTTTCAACCAGCACTTTCCAAAGCGGTATGAACGCGTGCATATGCGTCATCGGTATCGCATGGCTAGGCACTACTTTCGTTAACGGCCACATCGATAGCATCAAAGAGGTAGCTAAAAACGTCGTTACGCAGTATCCGTTTATATTAGCCGTCGCGCTGTATTTCCTAAGCTGCTTGCTATATTCTCAAGCCGCAACCACTCGCGTTATGATGCCTGCGGTCGCTGCTGCGCTAGGTATGACTACGCCTGAAAACTCAGGTCAAATTTGGATCCTAGTTGCTTCATTTGCCGCTGTTTCAGGGCTATTCGTACTTCCTACGTATCCTACGACTTTGGGCGCTATCGCTATGGACGATACGGGAACGACTAGAGTCGGTAAATTTGTATTTAACCACTCATTCTTCGTGCCTGGCACCATCATGGTTGCTCTTTCAGTTGCGCTAGCATTCCTCATCGCTCCTGTTCTTCTCTAAGAATTTTGAGCTAAATTTAGCCGAGACTTCGCTCTCGGCTTTTTTAAATTTAAGGACTTTTTCATGAAACGAATCGGAATTTTAGGCGGCATGGGACCGCTAGCTACGATAGATCTGTACGCCAAGATTGTAGAACTCACAAACGCCGCAAAAGATCAGGACAACATCCCTATCGTCATCGACAACTATCCTCAGATACCAGACCGCACGGCGTATATCCTGCACGGAGGCGAGGATCCGTTTCCTTTTATGAAAGAGTCTGCGACGAGGCTCAAAAATGCGGGCTGCGAGGCTATCTGCATAGCTTGCAACACGGCTCACTATTTTGCCAAGCGCCTAACCGACGAGTGCGACGTAAATATCCTACACATCGCCAAAATCGCGACCGCGTCGATAAAGTCGAATTTCCCGCACGCTAAAAAAATCGCCGTCATCGCCACCACCGGCACGACAGCGGCTAAAATTTACGAAAACGAGCTGATCGCCGCGGGCCTAGAGTGCGTGAAAATCCACGAAAATTTGATGACCAATATCATGGACTGCATCTACAAGGGCGCGAAGGCAAACAAGCTAAAAGAGTACGTTGAGCTCTTTAACGACACGATCGCGGCTATCGAGGCCGACGCATATATCGCGGCTTGCACGGAGATACCGCTGTTTTTACCGTACGCGACGAAAAAAGATAAATTTGTAGACGCTACCCTCGAGCTTGCTAAAGCAGCCGTCAAATTCGGCCTAGAAAAATAATCAAATTTGCGTCTAAACGGCGCAAATTTACCCCCTCTTAAAACAAATTTTTATAAAATCCAAGCTAAATTTAAA
>CALBNA010000252.1 GCA_937896205.1 uncultured Campylobacter sp.
CTGTATATGCGCGTATATATCGTCTATCCTGGCGGCGTTTTCGCAGGCTGCGTTTTTTAGTACGCCGGCTTCGTAGACGTAGTTTTTGAGCTGCTTTTTTAGCTCGGGCCTTTCGTTTTGACAGATCGCCAGAGCCTCGTAAAAGTGTGAAATTTTATTTTGAAATTTGCGTATTTCGTATTTTAAGACCGCGTGCTTTTTGATAAATTTAATAAAATCCCTCTTGCCTGCGTAGATTTTCTCGTAGCTTTCAAGCTGGGCGGAGTGCTCGGCTATCTTGGCGCGAAACTCGCTCGTTATCTTTTTTACTACGCGGATAAACTCCTCCGCGCCGCTGTTGCTACCGTCCTGGGCGTAAATTTTGTCGTCTTTAAAGATAAATTTATAGTTTTGTTCGCTACCGTCCGTGACGAGGTAGACGTACTCGCACTCCTCGTCGTAAAAGTAGCCCGAGATATCGCGCTCGCTCACCGTTTTGCCTTATATGCTCGGCGCGTCTTTGCCGCGTTTGGCGTAGAAATTTCGCCTAAATTTTTCAAATTCGCCAGCGATTATCGCTTCTCTCATCTGCCGCATCAAATTTAAATAATAATGCAAGTTGTGCAAGCTCGCCAAACGGAAAAACGTCAGCTCGCTCGCTCGGTATAGGTGGCTAAGATAGGCGCGCGAGTAGTTGCGGCACGCGTAGCAGTCGCACTGGGGATCTATCGGAGCGCGGTCGGTTGCAAATCTAGCGGACTTAATATTTATCTTACCGAAACTCGTAAATAGCGTGCCGTTGCGCGCGTTTCGCGTCGGCATCACGCAGTCAAACATATCCACGCCGCGGGCTACGTTTTCTACGAGGTCTTCTGGAGTGCCTACGCCCATGAGATAGCGCGGACGCGCCGCGTCGATGTATGGCATCACGGCCCGCACGGTATCATACATCTCTTGGTTGCTTTCGCCTACGCTAAGCCCCCCGATAGCAAGCCCGTCAAAAGGCATCTCGCACAGCGCTTCGGCGCAAAATTTACGTGCCGCCTCGTCCGTGCCGCCTTGGATTATTCCGAATATATTTTGCGTGAGCCCTTCGCCGTTATTTTGCTTAAATTTATGATAGTCTATCGCCTCGCGCGCCCATTTTATCGTGCGTTTTATGCTTAGCTCCACGCGCTTTTTCTCAGCCGGAAGTGCTACTAGATCGTCAAGGATCATCATGATGTCGGAGTTTAGGTCGTACTGGGTATCTAGCACCGAGCGCGGCGTGAAATAGTGCGCGCTGCCGTCGATGTGGCTTTTAAATTTGATACCGTTTTCGTCCGGTTTTGAGATTTTGCTTAGCGAAAATGCCTGAAAGCCGCCGCTATCGGTTAAAAACGAGCGGTTAAATTTAGTAAAGCCGTGCAGGCCGCCGAGCTCTTTTACGACCTTGCTGCCGGGGCGCAGGTAGAGGTGATAGGTGTTGCCTAGGATGATTTGTGCGTTCAAAATTTGCATCATATCCACGGCATCTAGGCTTTTAACCGCGCCTACGGTGCCAACAGGCATAAACACGGGCGTTTTGATCGTCGAGTGAGCGGTCGTTAGCGTGCCCGCGCGCGCCGCGCCGTCCGTTTTATCTATACTAAAAGTCATTTTGATATAATAGTCCCTTTAAATTTGGAGTTTTAATGAAAAATATCTTGATAGTTGCGGACGGCATTGTAGCAAAACATTTCTTAGAAAGACTATTTGTAAGCAGAAGCAGCACGCATAACTACGTAGTTATCGCTTGCGGAGACGAGGATTACTCGGATGTAAATTTAGAAAATTTTACCTTTTACCGCTTTGATCCGACTAGCCTTGATAGACTGAGGCAAGTAGCCAGCGGTTATTTCAGCCAGTTTATGATAATGCTAAAAGACGGCTTTGATACGGTCAGCGTCTATAACAACCTGCGTCAAATCAGCAAAAAAACGGAAATTTTGATGCTTGATCTTTGGGGGCTAGGCGGGCTGGAGGACGACTCGCACCTAACGGTCTTGGACGCGCGAGCGGTGCTAACGGCTAGACTCATGGACTTTTTACCGGATATCCCCGTAGTAGCCGACAACCTAGGCCTTGGCAAGGGCGAGATAATGGAAGTAAAGGTGCCCATAGGCAGCTCCTTTATGTACCGTCATATCAGCTCGATAACGCAGAAAAAATGGCGCATAGCGATGATTTATCGCGGTTCAAATTTCATGATCGCAAAGCCAAATTTAATGATCCTGCCGGGTGACGTTTTGCTAATAGTGGGCGAACCAAGCGTGCTTTTAAGCGTATTTAGAAGCGTAAAAAAAGAAACCGGGCAGTTTCCAAATCCGTTTGGGCATAACATTTATCTGTTTTTAGATATGAAAAAGATGGGCGAAAAGCTGTGCATAAGGCTGCTTGAGCAGAGTCTAAAACTGCACGAAAAGCTAAACAACAGACGCCTTTTCGTCAAGGTCGTAAATCCTGCGCTAAATTTAGCCTACGAAAAGCTAAAATCCGTAAACGACGAGATGGCGACGGTGATGTTTGATTATTTCGGAGGTGGAGTAGGGCAGATAAAAGACGACGTTTTTAAAAACGACGTCGGGCTAGTGGTGACGGATAATAAATTTTTCGCCGCGCACAAAAGGCTACTTTTCGAGCTAAAAAAACCAGTCGCCGCCATCGGTAAAAGCGACATCGACGAGATCAAAAAGGGCGTGGTGCTAAGTAGCGGTTTTGGCGACGAGATAGAGAGTCAATCGGCCGTCATCATGGACTGCTGCTCGCAGCTTGATATGCCCATCACGCTTTATCACTTCGGCCGAAACGGCGCAGACGAGGAGATGGAGGAACATTTTGATAGTTTGGCTAAGATTTTCGGGCGTAAGATCGAGGTTGTGGAGGATAAAAACTCAAATCCGATTTTAAGGCTAAAAAAAGAGCGAAATTTGCTTCAGTTCGTGCCGTTTACGAAAAAGATCAGTAAAAAGGACGCCTTTGCTGCGTTTTCAAATGATATGAACCGTCTGTACGCGCGCCTTAGCGACAACTATCAAATTTTTATACCGATAAATTAGGCTATTTTGGATAAAATAAAAGCGGAGAATAAGATGAAAATAGATATAAAATTTGACGGCAAGCCGGGCTACGGCGTCTATATAAACGAGCTAAAAGAGCTTAAATTTGACGCTAAAGTCGCTATCGTGACAAACGCAAAGGTAGGCGGGCTTTATCTGCAAAATTTACTCTCACGCATAGATTGTCCGCAAAAATTCGTCATCAGCGTTCCTGATGGCGAAGAGTATAAAAACATGCAAACTATCGAGGCGATCTTGGAGCAGCTTTTTGTTAGCCGCCTTGACCGTAGCAGCGTGATCATCGCGCTTGGCGGCGGAGTGGTGAGCGATATGGCGGGCTTTGCGGCGAGCATTTTTGAGCGCGGGATCAAATTTATAAACATCCCCACGACCCTGCTAGCCCAAGTGGATGCTAGCGTAGGCGGAAAAACGGGCGTAAATAACAAATTCGGCAAAAATCTAATCGGCTCGTTTTATCAACCTAGTACCGTTTACTGCGAGACTGAGTTTTTAAAGACGCTTGAAAAGCGCGAATTTGCAGCAGGCCTCGCAGAGGCCGTAAAGATGGCGATAACCTTTGACGAAAAGCTATTTTCGTGGATGGGGAGCGCAGATTTGACGGATGAGGCGAATTTACAAAATTTGATCTACCGCTGCGTGCAGATAAAGGCCGCCGCCGTAGAGGCCGACGAGCGCGAAAAGGGCGTGCGCGCGGTACTAAACTACGGACATACCTTCGCTCACGTGATAGAAAACGA